>CALMOL010000452.1 GCA_937871685.1 uncultured Verrucomicrobiota bacterium | reverse complement strand
GGGGTGGGCGGCGCGATCATCGAAGATCGCCGGGGCGCTTCGTCCTCGTCCATGGACCGGTGGGTTTGCGGAAGGTCGGACGCGTTTTGGAGGGCGGGAGCTTGCTCCCGCCCTCCAAAGCGCGGCTCGACCAAGCGGGGCACACCTCCGGGGCTCATCCCAAGCTCAGTTCGCCGCGTTGGGCACGCTCACCTTTGGCTCGGCCGCGTTGCCAGCGCGCAGGGCGCGGTCCATGGCGTCGGGCGCGAGCGGCTGGAGCGCGGGCCGCGTGGCGTTCCGGAAGTTCTCGATGGCCAGGACGATGGCGCCAGCCATGGCCTCGCGGTAGGCGGGCGAGGCCACGAGGGCGGCCTCCTGCGCGTTGGAAAGGAATCCGCCCTCGATCAGCACGGAGGGCAGGGGGTTCTCCCGCAGGACGTGGAAGCGGGCGCGCTTGATGCCGCGGTCATGAAGCGGGGGGAGGCGCGAGAGGAGCGCGGCGTGCATGGCGGTGGCCAGGGCCATGTTCTCGGGGTCGCGCGCGTTGGAGGGCCAGCGCTGGAGCTCGGCGAGGGTGGGGGCGCCGTCGCCGTTGTAGGACGGCACGAGCTGCGGGGCCATCAGGTAGGTCTCGATGCCGGTGCCGATGCCGGAGCCGGCGTTGAAGTGGATCGAGATGAAGAGGCCGTTGTCCCGGTGCGGCAGGGCCATTTGCACGCGCTCCTCCAGCGGGATGAAGCGGTTGTCGGAGCGCGTGAGGATGATGCGCCAGCCGGTGGAGCGGCGCTGGAGCAGCTCGCGCACGCGCAGGGCCACGTCGAGGGCGATGTCCGCCTCGTCGCCCGAGGCCGAGCGCGCGCCGCGGTCGTGGCCGCCGTGGCCGGGGTCGAGGATGATGGTGCGGATGGCGCCGAGGTTGCGCAGCTTCTCGGGGCGCAGGACCGGCTCGATGAGCTTCGTCAGGTCGTTGCGCGAAAGGTAGAAGCCGTCGCCGGCCGCCAGCAGCGGGAAGGAAAGGATGAACTTGAGGTCGTTGATGTAGAATTCCTTCGAGCCGACGTTCCCGCGCAGCAGCCGGCCGGGCGAGGTGAGCGTGACCGGCGCGCTCGCGGGACCGCCGGCCTCGGCGCCCAGGCGCAGGCCGTAGAACGACGCCACCTCGGCCAGCGGCACGTAGTCGCGGTTGTCGAAGTTGACGAGCGTCCACTGGAACGCCCCGGTCCGCGGCGCGGCAAGGAGCATCCAGGCGAGCGCAAGGAGGGAGAGGAACCAGCGGGAGGGCACGACGGGAGGGCGGGGGAACGCCGGAAGGAATCGCCGGGCCCGCGCGGCGCGAAAAGCGAAATCTTCGCCCGAGCGCCCCGCGTGGCGCGAATCGCATCCTGTGGCAACGTGCGCGCCCGCCGATGCCAGACCCCGCCGCCCTTCCCACCAACGCCCCCGAACTCGCCAAGGCCTACGAGCCCGCGGCCGTCGAGGCGCGCCGCTACGCCGAGTGGATCGAGCGCGGCTGCTTCACGGCCGACCCGGCGCGCGTCTCGGAAAAGCGGCCGGCGTATTCCATCGCGATCCCACCGCCGAACGTGACCGGCATCCTCACGCTCGGACACGTCCTCAACAACACCATCCAGGACATCCTCGCCCGCCGCGCGCGCATGCTCGGCAAGGAGGTGCTCTGGCTGCCCGGCACCGACCACGCCGGCATCGCCACGCAAAACGTGGTGGAAAAAAATCTCCGCAAGGAGGGCCTCATGCGCCACCGCGACGACCTCGGCCGCGAGGGCCTGCTCGCCAAGATCTGGGAATGGAAGGAGCAATACGGCGGCATCATTCTCCAGCAGCTCCGCGCGCTCGGCTGCTCGTGCGATTGGACGCGCACGCGCTTCACGATGGACCCGGAATACTCGCGCTGCGTGCAGTCCGTGTTCGTCGATCTCTACCAAAAGGGCCTGATCTACCGCGGCCTGCGGATGGTGAACTGGTGCCCCGCCACGCTCACCGCCGTGAGCGACGAGGAAGTGGAGATGCGCGAGCAGCGCGGGTTCATGTATCACTTCCGCGTCGAGGTGGTGAAGCAGTCGCCGGATGAGCCGGAGCAATTCCTGGAGATCGCCACCACGCGCCCCGAAACCATCCCCGGCGACGTGGCCGTGGCCGTGAATCCGAAGGACCCGCGCTACGCTCCCCTCATCGGCCGCACCGTGCGCCGCGCGCTTCCGCTCGATGACCGCGCCGAGATCCCCATCATCGGAGACGACGCCATCGACATCGCCTTCGGCACCGGCGTGCTCAAGGTGACGCCCGCGCACGACCGCACCGACTACGAGATCGGCCAGCGCCACGGTCTGCCCGCCGTGGACGTGCTGGAGCCGAACGGCAAGATGAACGCCCTCGCCGGCCGCGACCTCGCCGGCCTGGACCGCTTCGAGGCGCGCAAGCAAGCCGCCGAACTCCTCCGCGAGGCCGGCGCCCTCGTAAAAGAAGAGCCCTACGTGAACAACGTCGGCTTCTCGGACCGCGGCGGCGTGCCCATCGAGCCGCGCCTGAGCGAGCAATGGTTCCTGCGCTACCCGCAGACCGAGAAGTCCCGCGACGTGGTGGCCGACGGCGCGATGCGCTTCTACCCCGAGCGCTGGGCCAAGGTCTATGACCACTGGATGGGCAAGCTCCAGGACTGGTGCATCTCGCGCCAGCTTTGGTGGGGCCACCGCATCCCCGTGTGGTATAGCCGCGGCTACCGGCGGCGGGACCAAGTCGTGCAGACGGTGCACCTGGATCGCTCGCCGATCACGGGGCGAAACATCCGCGAGCTGCGGGCGAGCGCGTGGCAATGGGCGCGGGACCATGGGCTGCTGGTCCAGGCCTTTTCTAATCTCGACACGGGCGAGCCCATCTATATCCATCGGGCCAGTCTGGAGCACGCGTTTTCCAATTTCGGCGTGGTCAACGTGCTGCTCGTGCCCGCCTTGCCCGAGATTCTCCGCCACGCGGTGCTCGTGGCCACGGTGCCGCACGAGCCTTACTCGGTGGACGTGCGGCGCGTGCACCGAATGGTGGCCGCGCTGCGCCTCGGCGGCCGGCTCTACCGCGTGAAGCTGACGGTCAAGGAACTTCCCGGTGGCCGCCGGCTCTACGACCACCAGAGCCTGGAATTGCAGGAGGAAAAAAAAGTGGAGCCCGGCGGTAACAAGTCTCCGGAGGGGCTTCTCCTTGCGGAGGTGTTGCCCTCACGGCCTGCACCGGGCTCCGAACGAACGCTCGGTGAGCTGGCGGGCGAAGTCAACGGCGACCCCGACTTCATCCGCTGCCAGCTCGATTCCCCCGGCGATGGCTGGACGCAAGACCCCGACGTGCTCGACACCTGGTTCTCCTCGTGGCTGTGGCCCTTCGCCACCATGGGCTGGCCGGAGAAAACCCCCACGCTCGCCGCGTTCTATCCCACCACCGACCTCGTCACCGGCCCAGACATCATCTTCTTCTGGGTCGCGCGGATGATCATGGCCGGCTTCGAATACATGGGCGAGCGGCCGTTCTCAAACGTGTATTTCACCGGCATCATCCGCGACAAGCAGGGCCGCAAGATGTCGAAGTCGCTCGGCAACTCGCCTGATCCGCTCGCCTTGATTCAGAAGTTCGGCGCCGACGCCCTCCGCTTCGGCGTGATGCGCTCCGCGCCGCTCGGCCAGGACATCCTCTTCGACGACAAGAACGTCGAGCTCGGCCGCAACTTCTGCACGAAGCTGTGGAACGCCGCGCGCTTCCGCACCATGCAGGGCGGCGAGCGCGAGGCCGAGATCCGCCCCGAACTGCTCACCAGCGACGAGCATTGGATCCTCCTGCGCCTCGACGTCGCCGTGCGCGAGGTGTCGCTCGCGCTGGACGAATACCGCTTCTCCGACGCCGCGCAGGCGCTCTACCGCTTCTTCTGGACCGAGTTCTGCGACTGGCATCTCGAAGCCACCAAGGCCGCCCTCTCCGCCCCGGAAGGCGACGCCCGCCGCACCAACGCGTGCGCCGTGCTCGACTTCGTCCTCGCCCACACGCTGCGGCTCATGCACCCGTTCCTGCCCTTCATTACCGAGGAGCTTTGGCACGGCCTGGGATACAACGACGACCTGCCCGCCGGCCAGGGCGGCGACACCATCATGTTCGCCCGCTGGCCCGCGCCCTTCTCCGACGAGGAAAAGGAATACTTCGGCCTCACCCCCGAGGCCGCCGCCCTCGCCGAGGCGAAACACGAGACCGTCCTCGCCGCCCGCGGCCTGCGCCGCGACTTCGCCATCGCCGCCAACCAGCGCGTCCGCTTCGTCCTCCGCCGCGCCGCCGAGGCCCGCGAATCGCTCGCTCCCGAGGAGTCCGCCTCCCTCAGCGTGCTGCTCAACGCCGAGCCCCTCGAACTCGCCGACCCCTCCTGGACCCCGCCCGCCGGCACTCCCTCCGCGCTCACCCCGCTCGGCGAGCTCTATCTCCCGCTCGAAGGTCTGGTCGATCCCGCCGCCGAGCGCGCCCGCCTCGACAAGGAAATCGCCAAGGCCGAGTCCGAGCGCGCCCAGGCTGAGGCCAAGCTCGCCGACCCCAAGATCGCCGCCAACGCCCCGCCCGCCGTGGTGGAGGAATTCCGCCGCCGCGCCGCCGAGGCCGCCCAGCGCATCCAGCGCCTCCGCGATCTGCGCCAGGCGCTGGGCTGACGGTGCTTGTTGTAGAGGCGGCTCTGTCCGCGAACGCGGACGTGCCGCCTCTAATTTTCTCCCCGGTGGACGCAGGATGGGTCACGCGGCAGCGGCCACCCGGGAAGAATTCCGCAGGCGGCACGTCCGCGTTCGCGGACAGAGCCGCCTCTACAACCCCAGCTCCCCTTACCTCCGCGCCGCCTGCACGGCCGCAGTGCGCGTCTCGACGCGCAGCTTGGCGAGAATGTTCGCCACGTGGGTTTGCACCGTGCGCGGAGAAATGCCCAGGATGAGGGCGATTTCCGGGTCGCGCTTGCCCTCGGCTACCCAGCGCAGCACCTCGGCCTCGCGGCGCGTCAGGCCCTCGCGTGCCATCGCGACCGGGTCCAATCCCTGCGCGGCGCCGGGGTTCTCGCGGCGCAGGGCGGAATAAAGCCGCGCGTTCGCGTGGGCGCGCACGAGGTGCGGACGCAGCAGCGCAAGCAGCCGCTGCTCCTCCGGCGTGAAGTCTAGTCGGCTTGGCCGGTTCACCGTCAGCGCCCCCGCGTAGCCGGGCGTTTCCAGCGAGATCGCGAGCTGCCGCTCGATGCCGATAGGCTTGTAGCACTCGTGATACAAGTCCGTGCGGTGCAGCACCCGGTCAGAAATATAATCGGAAAGCCGATACACCGGCTCGCGCCCGCCGGCGTGGAGCGCGCGGGCCACCGGGTTTTGCATGAGGTGGACGAGCACCCGCGACTGCATCTCCGCCGGATTATCACAGCCGGCCACGTGGCTCTCGATGTGGCGGTCCGCCAGCGAGATCACGTCGAAGGAGCGGATCGTGCCCGGGAAGAGCATCCCCACCACCTGCATGGCGTGGAGCGCGAAATTTCCCTCTTCTACCGGTATGTAGAGAATCTCCAAGGCCGCGAGCAGCGCGCGCCAAGCTTCGGAGGAAAACACCGCTTCCATCCCCGGACCAACGCCGGCCCGGCTTTGTCGTCAAGTTCCCCTGCTCCGGCACGCAAAAATCCGTAATCCGGCGGATGGCCGGCCCCGGCTTTGTCCCCACGGTAGGGTCGTGCGTCGTGCCGTCCATCCCTTCGCCTGGTCTTCCTCCGCGCGCGGCACGCGGCGGTGGCAGAATCATCCGCTCTTTTTGCGGCGGGGCTGCCAGCGGCGCCTTCGCCCGGCGTTCGATGCGCAGCAATCATCCGGCGATCTTCTCCCCCCGCCGTCCTGGACCACATTGACCGCATCGCCGCGCGCCTCGCTTGGCCCGCCGCCACTCTGGCCGCCTTCAAGGCGCTCATCCAGCGCCTGCACGATGCCGCCCAGGCCCAGCTCGACGCCAGGCCGCCCTCGACACCGCCAACGGCCGCTCCAGCTCGCCCGCCAAGAAACCCTCCCCGACCATCCGCCAGTCCTCAACCACCTGAAGGCCACCCCCGGCTAGACCCCCGGCGGCGGCCAAGCCCTCGACGTCCTCACCTCCTCCAGCACGCTCGACCGCGACACCTACCGCCCCCAATTGGAAGCCGACTCCCGCCGCGGCCACGTCCTGCTCACCGGCAAGAAGCTGGGCGCCACCAGCCTGAGCCTTTACTGGCGCCGCAAGGGCGAGACCACCTGGCGCCTCCTGGCCGCCAAGCGCGTCCGCTTCCCCTTCGACGACCAAACCCCGCCCGTCACGCCGGGCGCCTTGGAAGAGCGCGAATACATGGCCATCGGCGTCCTGGGCGATGACGAGTTCGGCCAGCCCAGCCAAATCGCCTCCGCCGTCTTCCAGCCCTGAAGGGCAGAGCACGTTGCCTCGAGAGTTTCTCGCCGCCCGCCATTCGTCACTCCCATGAAACTTACTTCTTTCTTCACGATTTGCTCAAGCTCAGCCCTGCCAAGGAATTCATCGCGTTGTAGGAAATGGCTGCCGCTTTTGCCGTTCATCTTGGGGAGCTGCTTGGGGGATATCGTGGAGGCGCAGGTTGTTTATTCCTGGTCCACCTTTGCCGGCCAGCCAGGCGGAAGCGGCAGCGCGGATGGCACCGGCGACGCTGCGCGATTTTTCGACCCTAGGGGAATCGCCGCGGACTCCGCCGGAAACTTGATCGTGGCCGACTCGGAGAACCACATCATCCGCCGGATCACGCCCGCCGGCGTCGTGACCACGCTGGCCGGGAATTTTGACAACATCGGCAGTGCGGACGGCACCGGCAGCGCGGCGACTTTCAGCATTCCGACCGGCGTCACCGTGGATGCCAGCGGAAATGCCTTCGTGGTGGACACCGGAGCCATTCGCCGGATCACTCCGGCCGGCGTCGCCACGACGTTCGCGGGTCGCTCGGACAGCTATGGCAGCGCGGACGGCGTCGGCACCGCCGCGCGCTTTGGTGGAGGCGGAGAAATCGTGGCCGACGGCGCCGGAAATTTGTTCATCGCGGATTACAACAATCACACAGTCCGCCGAGTATCCCCTGCCGGGGTGGTGACGACTTTCGCCGGCTCCCCCGGAATCGCAGGCAGCGCCGATGGATTCGGCGGCGCGGCAAGGTTCAACAATCCAAACGGGATAGCCTTGGACACGGCCGGCAACCTGTATGTCACCGACGCTGGCACCACCATTCGTCGAATTACCCCCGCCGGCGGGGTGACGACACTGGCCGGTTCGGCGGGAAATTACGGCAGTGCGGATGGCACCGGCGGCGCGGCGAGATTTGAGGGTGTTGCCGGCTTGGTAATGACCGCCGGCGCGCTGTTCGCGGCCGACGGCGGCAACCGCACCATCCGCCGCGTCACCCTCGCCGGGGAAGTCACCACCTTCGTCGGGACGGCCGGCAGTTTTTTCGGCAGCACAGACGGCACAGGCAGCGCCGTGAGATTCTTTAGTCCCAGCGGCGTCACGGCGGATGCCTCGGGCAACTTGTATGTCACGGACTCCGGGAACAACACCGTGCGCCGGATCACGCAGGCGAAGCTCACGACGACATTCGCCGGCCGGGCGAGTAGCCCGGGTAGCGCCGACGGGAACGGCAGCGCCGCGCAGTTCCGCGGCCCGGCGGGCGTCGCCGCGGACGCAAATGGCAACATCTACGTCTCCGATTTCTACAACCAAACGCTTCGGCGAATTACCCCTGCGGGCTTGGTCACGACGGTGGCCGGGCGGCCGAGCTTCCCCGGCAGCGCCGATGGCAACGGAAGCGAGGCGAGGTTTTTTTATCCCTCTGGTCTCACGGTGGATCCTTCCGGCAACGTGTTCGTGGCGGACATGAACAATCACACCATTCGCCGCGTCACGCCGGCCGGGACCGTCGGGACATTTGCCGGTCAGGCTGGTTCGGCAGGGGCCGCGGATGGCAATGGTCTAACCGCGCGCTTCTCCTCTCCTTCGGGCATTGCATCCGATGCCGCCGGCAACCTGGTGGTGGCGGATCTTGGCAACGAGGTCATTCGCCGGCTTTCCGCGGCGGGAACCAATTCTGCAACGTCCGCGGTGGTGACTACGTTGGCCGGACTGGCAGGCAGTGCCGGCAACGCGGATGGCACCGGCAGCCAAGCAAGCTTCGCCGGACCCAACAGCGTGGCCCTGGATGCCTCCGGCAATGCCTGGGTGACGGATTCCAGAAATTGCACCATCCGCCGCATCACTCCCGCCGGCCGGGTGGAAACATTTGCCGGGCAAGCCAGCAGCCCAGGAAACTCCGACGGGGTGCGCGGCGCGGCGCGATTCCGTTTGCCGTCCGGCATTGCCGTGAGCGCCAGCGGCAACGTGTTTGTCGCGGATCGAAGCAATCAAACGATTCGTCGGATCACGCCGGGCGGTGTGGTTTCGACCATCGGTGGAGTGGCTGGACAAGGCTCGGCGGTAGATGGGACGGGAAATACGGCTAGGTTTGCCGGACCCACCTGCATTGCGGTGGCCGCCGGCGGGGTGATCCTTGTCACCGACCAAGAGAACCGCGTGGTGCGCGGTCTCCCCTCCAACGCCGCCGAAATTTCTGTCGAGAACGCCACGGGCACGGGGCTGGGTTTAGCCAGCGGCAGTGCCTCCTTCGGCATTGTCGCGGCCGGCGGCGCCAGCTCGTCGATCAGCTTCACCGTGCGCAACGTGGGCAATGTTCCCACCTCGGCCTTTTCAATCGTCACCGTAGGTGGCAACTCCGGCGACTTTGTCATCAACCTCACGCCGCCGCCGGGCGGCGCCTTGGCCGCGGGTGCGACGGTGGCGTTTACGGTCACGTTTCGTCCCACCGCGGGGGGAGTTCGTTCCTCGGTCGTGCGGGTGAGCGGCGGCGGCAGCACCTTCGATCTAACCGTCACCGGCGACGGCGGCGCAACTCCCACCCCCACGCCTACCCCGACGCCCACGCCAGCCGCGCGGCTGATTAACGTGTCCACGCGCCTGCGCACCGGCACGGGCGACGACGTGCTCATCGCTGGCTTCGTGGTCTCGGGCACTGGCTCCAAGAAAGTGGCCATCCGCGCCCTGGGGCCGAGCCTCGCAGCCGCGGGCGTCTCCGGCGTGCTGGCGGACCCGACGCTCTCCTTGTTCAACGGGGCCGGACAGTCGGTGGCCGCCAACGACAACTGGGGCCAGCTTTCCGGCGTGGACCAGTCGGCGCTGATGGGCTTCGGCCTGACCCCGCCGCGCGCCGAGGAGAGCGCTCTCGTCCTCTCCCTGCCTCCGGGCGCCTACACCGCCATCGTGCGCGGCGCCGGCAACGCCACGGGCAACTGCTTGGTGGAAGTCTATGACGCCGAGGTGGCCACCGCGCCGAAGCTCATCAACATCTCCACGCGCGGCCCGGTGGGCACAGGGGACAACGTCATGATCGCCGGCTTCGTTGTCCTAGGCGCCCAGCCCAAGCGCGTGCTCGTGCGTGCGCTCGGCCCCTCCCTGGCGGTGGCCGGGGTGCCCAACCTGCTGGCCGACCCTACCCTGGAACTGCTTTCCAGCACGGCCTCGCTCGCCGCCAACGACAACTGGCAGTCCAGTCAGTCCACCGAAATCACCGCCACCGGAGTTGCGCCGACCAACGCGATGGAATCAGCCATCGTGGCCACGCTGCCGCCGGGCGCCTACACGGCAGTCGTGCGCGGGAAGAACGCCACCTCCGGCAACGCGCTCGTGGAAGTTTATGAGTTGCCGTGAGACGATGGCGACGAACTTGGAGGCGGACGAGCCGCCTCGCGCGGCGGAGGAATTTGAGCGCTGCGTCGCCGAGGCGGAGCAGCACAACCAGCACTTGTGTGAGCCGCGCCGAGCGCTGGACTGACGAACGGGTGGCCTTTCCGTGGGCTGATTCCGCCGAACTCTATTGTCCGGTGGAAAGCCGCGCAGGCAGGATGGACCTTGCATGGTCTCACCCACGACCACTGCGCTTTCCCACCTGCCATGCCGCTCCAAGCTCACTTCCCTCTGCGTGTCGCCGTTTCCACGGCGCTTCTTTTCCTCGCCTCCGACCCCGCGTCGGCGCAGATCGCCGTTTCGGCGAATGACGGCAAGCAAGTCCTCGTGGAGGGCGTGGCCAAGCCGAATCCCAGCCCGGCGACGGACACCGTCGCCGTGATCGACCTCGGTCAGTCGCCGCCGAAGCTGATCGCGGAGATTGACTCGCCGGTGGCCACGGTGATCGGGCCGCCGCAGTCGGTGGCCATCACGCCGGACGAGAGTCTCGCGCTGGTTTCCGGGGGACTGAAGATTGATCCGGCGGACGCCTCGAAGTTTGCGCCGGATGACCGGGTGGCCGTGGTGGATCTTAAGGCGCGGCCGCCGCGCGTGCTCGGCACGGTGCAGGCGGGCGCGCAGCCCACCGGCATCGCCATCACGCCGGATGGGAAGCTCGCGCTCGTCACGAATCGCTCGGCTGGCACGGTGTCGGTCTTCACGATTGATGGGCAGAAGGTCGAGCCCGCGGCGACGGTGAAAGTGGGCGAGGAAAAGTCCGGCCCGAGCCACGTGGTGGTCACGCCCGACGGGAAGACCGCGCTCGTCACGCGGGACGCGGACCACGCGGTGGTGGTGCTCGCCATCGCGGGCGGCAAGGTCGAGGTTGCCAAGCGCGAGCTGACCGTCGGCGTGCGGCCCTACGGGATCACGATGCACCCCGAGGGGCGCTGCGCCATCGTGGCGAGTCTCGGACGGAGCGCGGGCGACGTGGACATGGTTTCGGTCATCGACCTCGCGCAGAACCCGATCCGGGTCGTCGAGCACTTTTCCGTGCCGCAGACGCCCGAGTGCGTGATGTTTTCACCGGACGGGAAGTTTCTCGCCATCGTGTCGATGAACGGATCGAACAAAGCGAAGACGTCGCCGTTCTACAATGATGCCGGCATGCTCCTGCTGTATCGCGTGGACGGCCTCAAGCTCGCCAAAGTGGCCGAGGCGCCCATCGGGCACTGGTCGCAGGGCGTGGTCTTCTCCAAGGACGGCCGCACGCTGCTCGTGCAGAACATGGTGGAGAAGGACATCTGGGTCTTCGCCTTCGACGGCGCGAGCCTGCGCGACACCAAGCAGCGCATCCCGCTCAAGGCCGGCGGCGCGGCGCTCCGCACCGCGGGCACGCGTTAAGGGGGCTACAGCGGTTTTCATTGAAGCTGAGCGACGCTCAACCCGCGGCTCGGCCACTGGGAGCGCCGGCATCCTGCCGGCTTCGTTCAGGCGCGCCGCCCG
>CALMOL010000451.1 GCA_937871685.1 uncultured Verrucomicrobiota bacterium | reverse complement strand
CGGGCTCGTCGTCACGCGCCGCGTTCGCGCCGACGCCTCCGCGCCGCTCGTGGACGGCCATAACGACCTCCCGTGGGTCATCCATCGCGACAAATCCGCGCCCGGCGACGTGCGCGCCTACGGCCTCGGCCGCACCCGCCCCGGACGCGACACCGACCTGCCCCGCCTCCGCGCCGGCCTTGTGGGAGCGCAGTGGTGGGCCGCCTTCGTGCCCACGCCGTTGGGCGATCATCTGCGCACGGCGCTCGAGCTGATCGAGCTGGTCCGCCGCATGGTCGCGCTGCACCCGGACACGCTCATGCCCGCCTTCTGCGCCGCGGACGTGATGCGCGCCAAGCGCGCCGGCCGCGTGGCTTCCTTCCTTTGCGTAGAGAACGGCGCCGCCCTCGAGAATTCGCTCCCTGCGCTGCGCGTTTTCTATCGCCTTGGCGTGCGCTACCTCACGCTCTGCCACAACGAGACCATCGACTGGGTGGACTCCGCCACCGACGCCCCGCGCCATGGCGGCCTCACGGATTTCGGCCGTGATGTCATCCGCGAGATGAACCGCCTCGGCATGCTCGTGGACCTCTCCCACACCACGCCGGCGGCCCAGCTCCAGGCGCTCGAATTGAGCCGCGTCCCCGTCGCCATCACCCACGCCAACGCCCGCGCGCGGTGCGACCACCCGCGCAACGCCCCCGACGATGTGCTCGCCCGCCTGCGCGAGAACGGCGGCATCGTCATGGCCACCTTCGTGCCCGCCTTCGTCTCGCAGGCCGTGCGCGACTGGGACCGCCCCTTCGAGGACGCCTACGGCAAGATGTTCCGCCGCCCGAGCGAGGCCGAGATCACCGCCCGCACGCACGAGGCCGGCCCGCCGCCGCGCGCCACGCTCGCGCAGGTCTGCGACCACATCGAATACCTCGCCGCGAAGGCCGGCGAGGACCACGTCGGCATCGGCTCCGACTACTTCGGCGGCCCCGCGCCCATCGGCTTGGAGCACGTCGGCCGCTTCCCCCGGCTCTTCGCCGAGCTGATCCGCCGCGGCTGGCGCGAGCGCGCCTTGAAGAAGCTGGCCGGCGGGAACTTCCTGCGCGTGCTCCGGGCGGTGGAGAAGGGCCGAGAGGATGAAAGATGGAGGATGGCAGGGAGTCGGTGAACAGCTCGCAGGCTTTCTTCGCTCGCCAGCCCTTTGGTGCTCGACCTACTCATTGACTTCCTGCCATCCTCCATCCTCCATCCTCTCGGCTTGTCTCCGCCATGACCATCCTCTGCGTCGCTTCTTTCGAGAAAGGCCACGCCTTCCTGCGCTCGGCCAAGGCGCTGGGCTGGCGCGTGCTGCTGCTCACCTCCAAGAGCCTGGAGGGCGCGCCCTGGCCGCGCGAGGCCATCGATGAGACTTTCTACATCCCGGACAAGGACAAGGAATGGCGGCGCGAGGACGTGATCCTCGGCGTCTCCTACCTCGCGCGCCGGCACCGGCTCGACCGCATCGTGGCCCTGGACGACTATGACGTGGAGACCGCCGCCGCCCTGCGCGAGCACCTGCGCGTGCCCGGCATGGGCGACACCACCGCGCGCTACTTCCGCGACAAGCTCGCCATGCGCCTGCGCGCCAAGGAGGCCGGCATCCCCGTGCCCGAGTTCGTGCCGGTGATCCACTACCCCGACCTGGAGGAATACATGGCGCGCGTGCCCGGCCCGTGGCTGCTCAAGCCGCGCTTCGAGGCTTCCGCGCTCGGCATCCGCAAGGTCCACCGGCCGGAGGAACTCTGGCCGGCCCTCGACCAGCTCGGCGACAAGCAGTCCTTCTACGTCTTCGAGCGCTTCGTGCCCGGCGAGGTCTTCCACGTCGATTCCCTCGTGAACGACCGCGCGGTGATCTTCGCCGTCGCGTGCCGCTACGGCGCGCCGCCCATGCAGGTGGCGCACGGCGGCGGCATCTTCTCCTCGCGCGTGCTCGAATACGACTCCGATGACGCCCGCAAATTACTGCACGCCAACGCCTGCGTCCTTAGCGCCATGGGGCACGTCCGCGGCGCCTCGCACACCGAGTTCATCCGCTCGGACGACGGCACCTTCCACTTCCTCGAAACCTCCGCCCGCGTCGGCGGCGCGAACATCGCCGAGCTGGTCGAGACGGCGAGCAACGTAAACCTCTGGGCCGAGTGGGCCCGCGTCGAGATCCTCGGCGAGGACTACCGCCTGCCCGAAGTGCGCCGCGATTACGCCGGCCTGCTCGTCTCGCTCGCGCGGCAGGAATGGCCCGACCAAAGCGTGTTCGCCGATCCCGAGGTGGTGATGCGCATCCCGAAGCGCTACCACGTCGCTCTCATCTGGCGCTCGCCCTCCGCCGACCGGGTGGTGGAGTTGCAGCGCCAATACATCGAGCGCGTCCAGCGCGACTTCCACGCCAGCGCGCCGCTGCCCGCGAAGGCGACGGAGTGAGGCCGAGAAAGGCTGAGAGGATCGAAGATGGATGATGGCGCGAGCGATTGACCCGCCGCGGCAGTCCTCTTCGGAGTTGACCTGCGTCCACGCGTCTGGCGGCGTGCATGGATCACCCGCTCCTTGCCATCTTCCATCCTCTCGGCCTTCAGCCCTTCTCGGTCAGCACGCCGATGTCCTCCCAAGGCAGGCCGCTCTGCCGGGAAAAGGCGCGGAAGACGGCGGCGTGCCGGTGGATCACCGTTTGCACGATCATCGCGTCGTCGAGCTTGCCGATACGCGGGAGGTGGTCGGGGATCACGTCGATGGGCTTGTGGAAGTAGCGCACCGCGAAGACCGCCTCAAGGAACGCCGACCCGGCGTCCTCGCGCGAGACTTGGCCACCATACACGTCCTCCACGAAGCGGCACAGCAGATCAGTCTGCACCGGCAGGTGCGGGAATTGTTTCGGCAGCTCCACCGTGGCGAGTTCCGCGCGGATCATGGGGATGTCGCGCACCGCTTCCTCGACTTCCTCGATGGTGAGTCCTTCGGAGGATTGGACGATGTATTTTTCGAGCTGGTTCACGCCTCGCGATGCTAACGGGCTGGCGCGGCGGGGGAAGAAATTTCGCGCGTCCGCCCGCCCGGCTTGCGGATGATCTTTATGGAGTGCGGGAGCTTGCTCCCGCTCTCAGCACGGCCTAGGACCAGGGCGGTGTCGCCGGCAGGAGTCCACGTCGCCGGATTCAGGCGCTGCCGGGTGAAGAGCAGGAGCGAGTTCCCGCCCTCCATCAAGACCCTTTAGCGCCCGGACTCCGCCTGACCGCGCCGGCCAAAACCCCGGCGCAAAACGCTTGTCGCCGCCGCGCCACCCCGCCATTCTCGGCCACTCCGCATGAAACGCCGAATCTTTCCCCCGCTCGCGTTCGTCGCCTCCCTGCTCCTTGCGCCCGCCTTCCCGGCCGCGCCGCTCAAGCAGGCCACGGTCAACGCCGTCATCAACGAGGTGAAGGTCACGCGCTCCGGTGATGCCGACCGCGCCGCCACCTCCGGCGAAAAGATCGCGGGCGAGCAGGGTTTGCGCACCGGCCTGCAATCCCGCGCCGAACTGGAGTTTTCGGACCGCACGCTCACCCGCCTCGGCGCGAACACGGTGTTCACCTTCGAGGGCGGCACGCGCGACCTCCAGCTCGAGCAGGGCACCATGCTCCTCCAAGTGCCCAAGAGCGCCGGCGGCGCCAAGATCCGCACCGCGGCCGTCACCGCCGCCATCACGGGCACCACGATTCTCCTCGAATACACGCCGGACCAAAACCCGCCGCCCGGCTCAAAGAAAAAAAAGCGCCGCGGCTACATCAAGGTCATCGTCCTCGAGGGAACGCTCCGGCTCTACCTGAACAACCGCGTCGGTGAGTCCGTGCTCCTCAACGCCGGGCAGATGCTCATCACCACGCCGGATGCCGTGCAGCTCCCCTCGTCCGTGGACGTGGACATCACGCGCCTCGCGGACACGTCCCTGCTCGTGAACAATCGGTTTTGGCCGCGCGATCCCGCGCGCGCCGGCGGCACCTCCGGCCGCGGCGTTGAGACTCCCCTCATCGCCGCCGCCGCCGCGCAGCAGGGCAAGGAGAAAGCCTCCGGCCGCCTCGTCGAAACCAATCTCGCCATCATGGGCAAGGGCACCGAGGTGCTCATCAAGCCCACCGACGTGCCTGCCACGCTCAACACGCGCTTCAACGCCGAGCCGGAGCGCTACGTGCGCAACGACCGTGTGCCCGCCACGCCGGAACCGACGGCCGGTCCGCCGCCAACGGCCTCGCCGTCGCCAACCGCTTCACCCTCCCCGACCGCTTCGCCGACGCCAAGCCCGACCCCTTCGCCCGCGCCGAGCCTCACGCCCTCGCCGACCCCGTCCCCGACGCCCTCGCCGTCGAAGTTCGGATCCGCCATCGAGAATCCCGGCAACCTCGGCATCTCCTCGGCCACCACGATCCTCACGGACCCGGTGATCCAGCGCGCGGGCGACGTTGATCAGTTCGGCCGCATCTACCGCGGCGCGGCCACGGATGGCCCGGCGAACACCTATCTTTTCACGAGCAGCACGCCCGGCGTCTTCTCTCGCCTCAGCCCGCTCGACACCACCGTTCCCCTCACCGACGCCTTCTTCGGCCGCGGCCCGCGCGGCGGCGTGTTCCCGGCGGCCGGCGTGGCCGTGTTCAAGTTCCTTGGCGACATCACCTTCAACGGCAATCCGACCTTCAACACCACGAACGGTCCGGTGGACGTGGCCTTCGTATCCGGCGGCAGCATTCTCACCGGCACCGCGCCCTTCAGGCTGAATCTCAGCGGGCTGTGCGGGCTGTTGCTCGCCTCGCAGGAGGGCAACGTCACGCTCGGCTCGAACGTCACTGTGACCGGCACCGATGCCGCGCTCACGCTCTACGCGCGCGGCCTGACCACCAACGGCAACGCCGTCCTCTCCGCTACGGTGAATCTTCCGCAGGGCTCGGTCCTCCTCGCCGCCGAGCAGGACGCGACGATCTCGGGCACCGTCACTGCCGCCGACGTGCAGATTTCCAAGGCGCTGCGCGACGCCTTCGTCTCCGGTCAGGTGAACGCGACGACGGCCGCCTTCACCGCCGCCCGCAACCTGACGCTCTCCGGGCTCGTCAACGCCAGCACGCTCCAGCTCTCGTCCGGCGGCACGCTCACCTTTGGCACCGCCAACCTCGGGGCCGCGCTCGCCTCCTTCAATGCCATCGGCGCCGAGGTCCTCCTGCCGGCCGGGCTCACGCTCGGCGCCAGCGCCACCAGCGTGATTTTTTCCAACGGACCGGGTGGAATCAACGCCGGCTCCTCCGCCATCGTCGGACCGAACCTCACCCTTTCCCTCGTTCCTTCCGGCCCCGGTTCCCCCGCGACCGGGCCGCTCGTGGCCGGCAGCGTGAACGTGTTCTCCATCAGCGCGGGCAGCTCGCCGATCACCATCGCC
>CALMOL010000450.1:8279-13533 GCA_937871685.1 uncultured Verrucomicrobiota bacterium | reverse complement strand
GTGCAAGCCGCCCCCGCCCGCCCCGCGGGCCGCGCCGAAGGTTGCCGTCGCCCGCGCCGCCACGAAGGAAGTCAACGACTGGGATGAATACACCGGCCGGCTCGAGGTGACGAAGGTCGTGGAAATCCGCGCGCGCATTTCCGGCTACCTGACCGAGATCCGCTTCAAGGACGGGCAACTGGTCAAGCAGGGCGCCCCGCTCTTTGTCAGCGACCTACGGCCCTACCAGGCGGAGGTGGACCGCACCACGGCCGAAGTCGCGCGCGCAGTCGCGCTTCGACCTGCAGCAGGTGAACCTCCGGCGCGCCGAGCAGCCGAGCCGCGACAGCGTGATCTCCAGCGTGGACTTCGACCAGCGGAAGTCCGAGGCCGCCCTGGCCGGCTCGGATTTGGCGGCGGCGAAGGCGGCGCTGGACACGGCGCCGCTGAACTTCTCCTTCACGAGCATCGCCTCGCCCATCGCCGGCCGCGTGAGCCGCCGCCTGGTGGACGAGGGAAACCTCGTCGTGGGCGGCACCTCCGCGCAGACGAACCTTCTCACCACCGTGGTGCAGGTCGATCCGCTCTACGTGTATTTCGACACCGACGAGCGGGCCGTGCTGCGCTACACCCGCCTCTTCGAACTCGGCCAGCGCGTGACCTCGCGCAACGCCCCCAACCCGGTGCAGGTGGCCCTCGCCGACGAGAAGGACTATCCGCATGCCTCCTGCTGGTCGTGCACATGGTGTCGCCGGACGACACCTTCGACCAGCTTTACATCTCCAACTACACCCTCCTGCAGGTGCGCGAGCAGTTGAAGCGGCTCGAAGGGGTGGGGGACGTGACCATGTTCGGAGCGCGCGAATACTCGATGCGCGTGTGGCTCGACGCCGACCGCCTCACCTTCTTCAACCTCACCACGGCCGAGGTCACCCAGGCGCTCCAGCGGCGAACGTCCAGGTGGCCGCCGGCATCATCGGCCAGCCGCCGCTGGCCAAGCCGCAGGCCTACCAGATCAACTTGAACACGCGCGGCCGCCTGCAGCGCGTGGAGGAGTTCAACGACATCATCGTGAAAACCGGCGCCGGCGGCCGCGTGGTGCGCCTGGGCGAGGTGGCGCGCACGGCGACATCGACCGCACCAAGGTGCTGATGCTCGGCGTGCCGATCCAGAACGTTTTCGACGCGCTTCAAACGAATCTCGGCTCCACCTACGTCAACGACCTGAATCTCTTCGGCCGCACCTTCCGCGTGACGGCGCAGGCCGAAGCGCGCTTCCGCGCCGACCCCGCCGCCGCGGCCGGCCTGCGCACCCGCGGCGCCAACGGGGCCGCGGTGCCGCTGGGCAGCGTGCTGTCCATCGGGCGCGTGACCGGCCCCGCGCGCGTGGAGCGCTACAACCTTTTCCCCGCCGCGGCCGTGGACGGCGACACCGCGCCGGGCTTCTCCTCCGGCCAGGCCATCGAGACCGTGCAGCGCCTGGCACGCGAGCAGTTGCCCGACGGCTTCGGCTTCGAGTGGACCACGCTTGCCTACCAGCAGATCCTCGCCGGCAACACGGCGGCGCTGATCTTCCCGCTCTGCGTGCTGTTCGTGTTCCTGATCCTCGCGGCGCAATACGAGAGCTGGACCTTGCCGCTGGCCATCATCCTCGTGGTGCCCATGTGCCTCCTGTGCGCGCTGGCCGGCGTGTGGCTGCGCGGAATGGACAACAACATCCTCGTGCAGATCGGCTTCGTGGTGCTCGTGGGCCTGGCCTGCAAGAACGCGATCCTGATCGTGGAATTCGCTAGGCAGCGGGAGGACGACGGCAAGGATCGCTTCGAAGCCATCATGGAGGCCGGCCGACTGCGGCTGCGGCCTATCCTGATGACGAGCTTCGCGTTTATCCTCGGCGTGCTGCCGCTAATGATTGCCAAGGCTGCGGGCGCCGAGATGCGCCAGGCGCTCGGCACCGCGGTCTTCGCGGGGATGCTCGGCGTGACGTTCTTCGGCCTGCTGCTCACGCCTGTCTTCTACGTGGCCATCCGCCGCTGGGCCGCGCGGCCGGAGAAGAAGCCGGCGGAGGGAATCTCCCCATCCACCGAAGCTCTAACCAAACCCCTTCCACCCGCGCCTGTCTCCCAACCACGCGAAGGCCCATGAGCACCGCCCCGCCAAGCCCCTCCGCCCCAACTCCCCGCACCTGGCTCGTCACCGGCACGTCGTCCAGGTTGGGCCGCCACGTCGCCGAGGCTGCGTTCGCGGCGGAGCAAGGTTTCACCGCCATCGAGGACAACTTCTTCAAGCGGCGCCCCGTCGCCGAGCAGGAGCGCATGACGGCGGCCCTGGCGCGCCACGGCGTGGAGCTTGGCTGCATCGTGAACAACCTCATCTTTGACCGCCCGACGATGGTGCACGGCACGGCCGACGCGCGAGAGGCGCTCGACGCGGAGTTTTCCTCCGCGGCCGAGGCCGCCCGGCGCGCCGGCGGCCGCTGGCTGACCACGCTCTCGGGGCCGGCCGATCCCGCGCTGCCGCCGGAACTCCAGGCGGCCCACATGACGGAGCACTTCCGGTTCCTGGCCGACCGCGCCGCCCAGGCGGGCGTGACGCTGCTCGTGGAAGCGATCAACCGCCGCAATTGGCCGGGCACCTTCCTGACCAGCACGCGGCTGGCGCACCAGATCGTTCGCGCGGTGGACCATCCGCACGTCCGGCTCGTGCTCGACGTGTTCCAGATGCAGGTCGAGGGCGGCGACCTGCTTCACACGATCGACGAGTGCTGGGACGCGGTCGCCTACGTGCACTTGGCGGACGCTCCGCGACGCACGGAGCCGGGCACCGGCGAGATCAACTTCGTCAACGTCCTCCGCCACCTCCAAGCGAAGGGATACGCCGGCCTCCTGGACATGGAGCACGACTCCGCGCGCTCGGGAAAGGAAGGCGAGGAAGACGTGCTGCGCGCCTACCAGAGGCTCAACGCGGAGCTGCGCGATGCCGCCGAAGGCGACCCGGCCTGACCTTTTTCCCCGTGAATCCGACCTTTCTCCTTGGCGGCGAATTGTCAGTGCATCGGCTTGGCTACGGCGCGATGCGGCTCACCGGCCAGCCCGGCAACTTCGGCCCTTACGCGGACTGGGAGGGCGGCAAGCGGCTGCTGCGCCGCGCCGTGGAGCTGGGCGTGAACTTCTTCGACACTGCGCATCACTACGGCCCAGGCTGGAACGAGCGCCTCATCGGTGAGGCGCTCGCGCCCTACGCTCCCGGGATCGTCGTCGCGACCAAGGGCGGCGTGGAAAAGCTTTCGCCCGAGAACATCTTCCCCGACGGCCGCCCGGAAACGCTGCGGCGCCACTGCGAGGACAGCCTGCGCTGGCTCCGGGTGGAGCGCATCGACCTTTACCAGCTCCACCGGCCCGATCCGAAGGTGCCGCTGGCCGAGAGCGTCGGCGCGCTGGCCCGGCTCCGCGAAGAGGGCAAGCTCCGCCACGTCGGCCTGAGCAACGTTTCGCTCGCGCAGCTGGAGGAAGCCCGCGGCGTCACCGCGATCGCCAGCGTGCAGAACCGCTACAACCACGACGAGCGCGGCGACGATCCGGTGCTCGACCACTGCGCGCTGCACGGCATCGCCTACCTTCCCTGGGGCCCGCTCGCCGCCGACCCCATGACCCCCGGCGCGCCGCTGGCGTCCGAGTCTGGCGGCCTGGCTCCAGCCGCTCGCGGCGCCGGCCTCACGCCCACGCAGGCCGCGCTGCGCTGGCTGCTCGAACGCGCCCCCAACGTGATCGCCATCCCTGGCACGACCTCCCTCGCGCATCTCGAAAGCAACGTCCGCAGCTTGCCTACGGCCTGAATTTTTCCCGCCAACACGTGCCATGCCATCCCTGCCTCCGCTCCGCGCCGATCATGTCCTCGTCGGCACGCCCGACTACGACGCCACGCTCGCCTGGTACCGCCGGGCGCTCGATGCGCAGGTCGAGAAGGAGGGGACCGTGCCGGAGGTGCCCGACCTCCGGCTCGCGTATCTGCGCGTGGGCAACTTCCGGCTGGAAGTCATCGGCAGCCGCGAAAGCACCCCCGGCGCGCCGCGGGCGCGGGCTCTCCCCTCGCACTTGCGCACGGCCGGCTACGCGCACCTCTGTTTTGCCGTGGACGCGGTGATGTCCGCGCTGGCCGAGCGCGGGGTGCCGGCGTTCTTCCCGGCCACGGACTTCCCGAACGTCGGCGTGCGCGTCGGCTTCGTGCAGGACGACCAGGGCAACGCGATCGAGTTCAGCAGCCCGATGAAATGATGAACGCCGTCGCGCCCAGTGAGTTCGTGGATCCCGCCGTCGCGGCCGGCCGGCTGCCGCCGGGCGGATGGTGGGAGCACTGGGAATACCGGCCGGGGCCGGTCGCGCCGCTTCCGGCCCACGCGCACGCCGAATACCAGATCGGGCTCACCGGCCCGTTCCCCGGCGAGCACCGCTACCGCGGCGCGTGGCATCTCGCTCCGCCCGGAGCATTGAGCGTGATCCACGCTGGCGAGACGCACATGCCCAGCGCCCGGCGCTGCCTGCCGCAGGCCGCCAGTTACACGATGTTCTTTTTTCCGGCGGGCGTTTTTGGCGGCGCGCCGGGACGAAATGGCGAGCCGTTCTTTCCGCCCGTGGTGACCTGCGAGCCCGCCCGGAGGGCGTTCGCCGCCTTGCACCGCGCGCTGGCCGGAGGCGCCTCCGCGCTGGGCGTGGACGAACGCGCACAACGCGCCCTGGCTTGGCTCCTTCGCTTCCGGGTGGACGGCGGGCCGCGGCGGGCGGTGGCGCGCGCCGGGGCCGAGCACACCGCCGTGCGGCGGGCCAAGCGGCTCCTGCGCGAGGATTGCGGCGCGGACGTGACGCTGCCGGAACTGGCCGCGCGCTGCGGCGTGAGCGCCACCCATCTCAGCCGGGTCTTTCACCGCGACGTGGGCATCACCTTGGCGGCGTTCCAGCTCCAGGTCCGCGTGGAGCACGCCCGCGCCTTGCTGCTGGCGGGGACGCCCCTGGCGCGCGCGGCGGCCGACGCGGGCTTTTCCGACCAAAGCCATTTCACCCGCGCCTTCCGCCGCCTGCACGGCGTCACCCCGGCGCGCTACGCGCCCGGCCCGCGGGAGCGCAAGAATGTTCAAGACGAGCCCGCTGGCCGCGCGCAAGGAACCGCGCCGGACGAGCACGTCCGCCCCGATCCCACTCCCCGACCATGAGCAAAACCTACTTCATCACCGGAGCGTCCAGCGGCTTTGGCCGCGCGCTCGCCGAAGCCGTCCTCCAGCG
>CALMOL010000450.1:0-8269 GCA_937871685.1 uncultured Verrucomicrobiota bacterium | reverse complement strand
CGGCCACGGCGACGCCGCGCTCGCCCTGGCCTTGGATGTCACCGACGCGCCGGCACGCGAGCGGGCCGTGGCCGCCGCGCTCGGGCGCTTCGGCCGCGTGGACGTGCTCGCCAACGTCGCCGGCCAGGGCTCGCTCGGCGCGGCCGAGGAATTCTCGCCCGAGCAGCTGCGCGCGCAGATGGAGGTGAACTTCTTCGCGGCCGTCGAGATGACGCGTGCCCTGCTGCCCGCCCTGCGCCGGCAGGGGGGCGGCCACATCCTCAACCTCACCTCCATCGGCGGGCTGGCCGCCGTGGGCGGCTTCGGCCCCTACTGCGCCTCCAAGTTCGCGCTGGAGGGCTGGAGCGAGGCGCTGCGCGACGAGGTGAAGCCCCTGGGCATCTGCGTGACGATCGTGGAGCCGGGCGCCTTCCGCACCGAGTTCGCCGGGAGCAAGAACGTGCGCCCGGCGCAGCGCATCGAAGCTTATCGGCCGGTCGTCGAGCCCATCGAGAAGTATCTCTACGGCAGCGACGGCCAGCAGCCCGGCGACCCGGCCAAGGCCGCCCAGGCTATGATCGCCGTCGTGGAAGACCCGGATCCGCCCTTGCGCCTGATGCTCGGCGCCGACGCCTTCGGCCTGTGGGAAAAGAAGCGCGCCGCGATGGACGCGGAGTTTGCGCGCTGGCGGAAGCTGGGGACCAACACGGCGTTCGACGGCGTCGAGGTCGCCCCCGTGGGCGGTTGAACGCCGCCGGCCGAGCTCGCCTTCGCCGCCCATCACGCTTCCTCGATTCGAAACCACTCCCATGCCGACATCTCCGTCCGATTCTTCCCGCTCCGCCGGGCCACCCAGCCGCCGCGACTTTCTGCACCGCGCCCTTCTCGCCGGCGCGGCGGGCCTGGCGGCTTCCACGCTCGCCGCCGGCCCGGCCCGCGCCAACACCCAGCGCGCGGTCGAGCCGGCCGCCGGCCGGGCCCGGGCCAAGGACGGCCGCTTCGCGGGCAAGGTGGTGCTGGTCACCGGGGCCACCTCGGGCATCGGCGAGGCCACCGCCAAAGCGTTTGCCCACGAGGGCGCGAGGGTCTTCTTCTGCGGCCGGCGCGAGGAGCTGGGCCGCAAGGTCGAGGCCGAAATCCGCGACGCCGGCGGCGAAGCCCTCTACCTCCGCGCCGACGTGCGCGATCCGAAGCAGGTCGAGGCCTTCGTCGCCGCGGGCGTCGAGAGATACGGCCGTCTGGACATCGCCTTCAACAACGCCGGCACCATCGCGCCGCCGCACGCCATCGCGGAATACCCGCTGGAGGATTGGAACAACGTGATGACGACCAACGCCACCGGCACCCTGCTCTGCATGAAGCACGAGATCGCGCTCATGCTGCGGCAGGGCGGCGGCGTGATCGTCAACAACGCTTCCGTCTCGGCCCACGTCGGCTTCGCCACCATCGCGGCCTACAACGCGTCCAAGCACGCTATCTACTCGCTGACCAAGGTGGCCGCGCTGGAGTATTCCGCCAAAAACATCCGCGTGAACTGCGTTTCGCCCGGAGCGGTGGACACGCCCATGCTGCGCGGCGCACTGAAGGCCTGGAACCTGACCCTGGAAGCCGTCGCGAAGGACTACCCGCTCAACCGCATCGTCCAGCCCGAGGAGATCGCGCGCGCGGTGATGTTCCTCGCCTCCGACGAGGCTTCCTGCATCGCCGGCACCGACCTCGACGTGACCGGCGGCTACCTGACCAAATAACGCGCGCCCTTTGCTCCGTCCGGCGCGTGCCGGTGCGATGCCCGCGAACCTCCCATTGACCAAATGAAAAAAGTTCCCGGCACCTTGCGTGAGGGCGGCGCGCGCTTTCAGAACACGCGGTGGACCGTGGTGCTGCTGGCTGCGCAGAGCCAGCCGGCCGCCGACGTGCGCCGCGCCCTGGATGAATTCTGCGCCGCCTACCGGCCGCCGCTCTATGCCTTTGCCCGGCGGCGCGGCCTGGCGCCGGGGGACGCGGAGGACGCCGTGCAGGGCTTCTTCGCGCGCCACGGCGCCCGTTCCCGCCTCAGGTAGCTGTGCGCCTTCTCGTCCGCTGGACATTTTGAACCAGCCCCATCCATCCCATGAACACCCAAGCTCCCCGCACCTAGCTCATCACCGGCAACTCCTTCGGCCTGGGCCGCTACCTCGCCGAGGCCGTGCTCGCGGCGAGCGACAACGTCACCGCCGCCGCCGGGTCCACGGACTCGCTCCGGGACTTCGCGAACTACTTCCCCTAACGGGTGCTCGCCGTCGCGCTCGACGTCGCCGATCCCGCGGCCATCGCTGCCGCGATCGACGTCACGCTGGAGCGCTTCGGGCGCCTCGACGTGCTGGTCAACAACGCCGGCCACGGCCGCGCTGGAGGAGACCGACGACGCGCGCCTGGGACGCAACCTTGCCACCAACCTCGTTGGCCCGCTGCGCCTGATGCGCGCGGCCATCCCCGTGATGTGCGTGCAGGGCAGCGGCCGCATCCTCAACGTGGGCGCGGTGGCCGGCTTCGCGAACGAGCTGGGCTTTTCCGTCTATGGCGCTGGCCAAGGCGGGCGTCGAGGCCGCCGCGTCCTTCGGCGTGCAGGTCACAGTCGTCCTGCCCGGCCCGGTGCGGACCGACTTCGTCGGCCGCTCGCTCGACCCCGTGCCGCGCCTGCCGGAATACACTGCGACCGTGGGCCAGTTCGAAGAGTTCTTGAACAAGATCAACGGCCCCAGCCCAGCAACCCCGCGAAGGAGGCGGCGGCCATCGTGGCCGTCTCAAGGCGGAGAAGGCGCCGCGCACGCCGTGGAACTGAAGGCTTGGGAAAACATCTGCCTGCCCACGGACTTCCTCGCGGATGCGTAATCCAGCACAGGAAGTGTGCGCTAACCCGCGCCCTTCGCGCTCGGTGTGTGACGTGTCAGCAAGGCCACGTTTTGTGCGCTGAGAGAGCCGGCGACGCGGTTTGGCCGGCGCTGGGGTTACCCGCTTGGCCAGCGCCGGGACGATTTCGCGCCGGTTCCGTCTTGTTGCCCCCTTGTTGAGACGCCGCCAAGCTCTCACACCACGATTTCCGATTTAGCGCCTTACCAGGCTCGCCGGCTTCGTCGCGCACAACTGCGGCCGCCGACCTCCGTCAGTTTGCGACCCCGGCTTTCTTCCGCGCGCGGTGCGCGGCAGCCTTTGCGCGGTTGCCGCAGACATCCATCGTGCACCAGCGGCGGCGATGGTTCTTGGTGCAGTCGAGGAAAACGCGGGTGCATGCCGGGTTGGCGCAGCGGCGGATGAGCGCGTAATCCACGTTGGCCAGCACATCGGCCGCGCTCTCGGCCACCGGAGCGAGGAGGTCAGCCGGATTCTTGACGTGAAGGCGGTAGCGCTTGACTGGTCGGCCGCCTTTGCCAGCGACCAATTCTGCCCGGGCAGGCGAACGGGCAAGCAGCGGATTGAGCACCGCAAGAGTGGCGGCGGGCACTGCCTCGCTGGCGACGATAGCCGCCACCGCTGCTTGCAAGGCCGCGCGCAAAGCCCAGGCGTCCCGAAGCGTGGCCTTGCCCGCCGCCTGGCCAAGGCCACCCCACCGCTCGCGGGCTTCCGCGGCCGCGGTGGCAGTGAGCGCGCCGGCTGCCTCCAACCAGCGGAGCAATGCTTCGAAGTCGGTCAGCAGTTCGCGCCCTTGAACGATCGTGTTGGCGAAATCCAGGCACAAGGCGTCGCCAACGAACGCAAAGGGAGCGCCGGCCTCAGGGAAGACGGGTGCCGGTTCCGCGGCTGTTTTCTGGGGGAAAGCACGGGATGGCATCAGGGGCGGGCGAGATCCTTCACGCGTAACCTTTGAAACAATCTTTGACAAGTTATTGAAAGGAGTAACCGTTCAAATTCTATATTGGTAGTTAAGTAACCAAACCCAACCCCATGAACCCTGCTCCTTCTTCCGCCGCGGCGCACCCCGTGGCGAACGTCCAACTCCCTGCCGTCTCGCCGATCCGCTACCGGCACGCCGAGGTAGATGGGCGGCGCATGTTCTATCGTGAGGCGGGCCAACCGGGAACTCCCGCCGTGGTGTTGCTCCACGGCTTCCCGAGTTCTTCCCACATGTTTCGCGGGCTTATCCCGCTGTTGGCTGATCGCTTTCACATGATCGCCCCGGACTTTCCCGGCTTCGGCTATTCCGACTCGCCCCCGCCTGACGAGTTCAGCTACACCTTCGATCATTTGAGCGAGGTCGTGGACCGACTACTCGTCGGCCTGAACATCGAACGCTTCGCGCTCTTTGTGCATGATTACGGAGGCCCGGTCGGCTTCCGCCTCGCTGCGGCTCATCCCGAGCGGGTCATGGCCCTGATGATTCAAAACGCCAATGCTTATGAGGAGGGCCTCACCTCGGCGTGGGCGCCGCTTCGGGCCTACTGGGCCGATCCCACGAGCCCAGACCGCGAGGCGGACGTGCGTGGGCTCCTCACCCGGGCCACGACGCAGTTCCAATACACCCACGGCGTGGCCGACCCCACGCGCAT
This sequence comes from uncultured Verrucomicrobiota bacterium, assembly GCA_937871685.1. Classification (GTDB taxonomy): domain Bacteria; phylum Verrucomicrobiota; class Verrucomicrobiia; order Chthoniobacterales; family SZAS-18; genus SZAS-18. The sequence continues at coordinate 3,767 of CALMOL010000450.1, read as the reverse complement.
CAGCCCCGATGCCATCGCGCACGACCAAGCGGGCCTGGACAGGCCCGGCAACGATCTCATCCAGCTCGCCCTTTTCCGTGACTACCGCCACAACCTGGACCGCTACCCGGCGTGGCACGATTACTTTCGCACCTATCGCCCTCCCACTCTGGTGATCTGGGGAGAAAACGATCCCTTCTTCGGACCGGAGGGCGCCCGGGCCTTCGCGCGTGACAACCCCGCGACGGAAACTCACCTGCTGTCGACCGGCCACTTCGCCCTTGAGGATCACGAACGCGAGATTGCCGCGCACGCGCGCGATTTTCTGGGCCGGCATTTGGGCGCCTGACGCACCAAGCGAGACCTTTCCTCCTTATCTCGAAACGTTCTTATGACGACTTGCCTTTCGTCCGGTCCCTTCGTGGGTCTCATTCCGCCGCCCGAAGCCCACGCGGTCATGGAGAGGACGCGCGCCGCTTTCGGCTTCGTGCCCAACTTAGCTCGGATCAAGGCGCTCTCGCCGGCCGCGTTGTCAGGCTACCTCGATGGCCTCGCCGCCTTCGCGCAAACCTCGCTTTCGGCCCCGGAGCAGCAGCTTGTACTCCTGGCGGCAAGCGTGGAAAACCATTGCGCCTACGCCGTGGCTGTTCACTCGGCCTTGGCTAGCGCCGCTGGCCTGCGCGAGGATGCGGTGTCGGCCGTTCGAGCGGGCGAATCGATCCCGAACGACTCGCGCCTTGAAGCCCTGCGAGTGTTCACCCGATCCGTTGTGGCCCAGCGCGGGAAACTGGAGCTGGGCGAGGTCACCGCCTTTCTGGCGGCCGGGTTCACGGCTGTCCAAGTCGTTGAGGTTTGCTTTGGAGTTGGCGTCAAGACGTTCACCCACAGCCTACAAAACCTCGCGCACGCACCCTTGGACGAAGCTCTCGCCGCCCTGCGATGGAAGGCCCCGCCCACGAACTGAACCGACTTCCAACCTCACCGCCCTTCCGTCCTTTCCCATGCCCCATCCTGCCCTGCTTTCCCGCCGCGCCGCGATCCGCACCGCCCTGTGGGGCGCAGCGGGCACGCTCGCTTTATTGCACTCGGAACTGCCCGCGGCCGATCTCCCGCCATCACCGCCGCCTTCACCCGCCGATGGCTCCGCAAAATTTCCCAACTTCGAGCTGGAACCCGTCCGCACGGAAGAAATTGCTCCTGGTTTCTGCGTCCTGTCCGGTCCCGGCGGTAACGTTGGCGTGCGCTTCCCAGAAAGAAAAGGCGACGCGGGTGACACTCTGCTCATCGACGCGGGCATCCGCGTCCGGGCGGCCGAGGTGCAGCGAGTCGTTTCCGCCATGAGCCCCGCGCCCATTCGAAGGGTGGTCAACACGCACTGGCACTACGATCACGTCGGCGGCAACGAAACTTTTGCCCGCGGGGGCGCCATAGTGTTTGCCCACGCCAACGTGCTCCGGCGCGTTTCAGAGGACACGTTCGTCGAACTGATGGGCCGCACCGTTCCCGCCTTGCCTCCCTCCGGCCGCCCAACCGTCACCTTTGCGGAAAGGGTAGGCTTTCCGGTTCAGGATGCTCACGTCATCCCGCTTGCCCCGGCCCACACGGACGGTGATTGCCTCGTTCACCTGCCGAGCCTCAACCTCATCCAAACCGGCGACGTGTTTTGGAATGGAGGCTATCCGCTGATCGACTATTCGACTAGTGGAAGTTTGGAAGGGATGATCGCGGCCTTGGAGCGCGTGCTGGCCTTGACGGACGAGAAGACCCGCGTCGTGCCCGGCCACGGACCCGTCGGAAATCGGGCGGATGTGGAAGCGTTCCGAGCCATGCTTGTCACCGCTGGCGAGCGCATCCGGCCATTGTTTTTGGCTGGCAAAAGCTTGGAAGAAACCATCGCGGCCCGACCCACGGCGGAACTGGACGAGCGGTGGGGCGGGCGGCTGCGTAGCGCGGATTTCTTCGTGCGGGCAGTTTACGGCAGCATGAAGGCCCGTCAGGGCGGGGCGACCCGATGAATGCAAGGTCCCGGCGTGTCGTGCGCGCCCTGTCTCGATCATGGTCTCCCCGCGCACCAGCTTTGTCTCTGTCCCCCTTCGCTGATTGATGTGCTGATCTGCAGCGGAACCATGACGAAGCAAATCGGTCGCCATTCCGCCCGCTTGGCCGATCACGTCCGAAGCTAATCCGCCTCATTGCTCCTTCGATGAAATACCATCTGCTCGGCCGCTCCGGCCTGCGCGTCGCGCCGCTCGCCCTCGGCACCATGACCTTCGGCACCGAACGGGGCTGGGGCTCCTCGGAGGAGGACGCGCGCAAGATCTTCGCTGCCTACGCCGAGGCCGGCGGCAACTTCATCGACACGGCCGACGGCTACACCGGCGGCACGAGGAGCAGTTGGTCGGCAAGTTCGTGCGCGAGATGGGAATCCGCGACCAGGCGGTCATCGCCACGAAGTTCACCTTCGGCGCGGCCGAGGGTGATCCGAACGCCGGCGGCAACGGCCGCAAGAACATGCTCCGCGCGCTCGAAGGCTCGCTGCGCCGACTCGATACGGAATACATCGATCTCTACCGGGTCCACGCCTGGGACACCGTCACGCCCGCCGAGGAGGTGATGCACGGCCTCAACGCGCTCGTGGAAAGCGGCAAGGTGCGCCACGTCGGCCTCTCCGACTGCCCGGCTCGGTATGTGGCGCGCGCCCAGACGCTGGCTGAGTGGCGTGGCTGGGAGCGCCTCGCCGGCCTACAGATAGAATACAACCTCACCGAGCGCTCCATCGAGCACGAATACGTGCCGCTGGCGCAGGAGCTCGGGATGGGCATCTGCGTGTGGAGCCCGCTCGCCAGTGGCCTGCTCTCCGGCAAGCACTCCAAGGAAAGCCTATCCGAGGGCCGGCTGAAGGCGATCCAGGGCAGCGACAACCCCGTCTTCGAGCGCATCGCCGCCAACCCGCGCAACTGGGACATCGTCGCCGCGTTGCAGGAAGTCGCGCAAGCCGTCGGCCGGCCCCCGGCCGAGGTGTCGCTAAGCTGGATCACCCGCCGGCCGGGGGTCAGCGCCACTATTCTAGGCGCGACCAAGCTCGATCAGTTGAAAAGCAATTTGGCGGCCCTCGACTTCACCCTGCCGCCGGAGCTTGCCGCCAAGCTGGGGCAAGCCTCGAAGCCGGAGACGACCACGCCCTACATGTTCTTTGGCGAGACGATGCTGGCCTGGCAGACCAACGGGACCAAAGTCGCGCGCGAGCCGGAATGGTTCCGCTGAGCGTTGCAGATTGCCGCGCGCGAAACCAACCAAACCGCACCTTCCATGACCTTTCCAACATTCCGCCGCCACGGCTGGCTTCTCGCGCTGCTCGCAGCTCCGCTGCTCCGCGCCGGTGAGACCGGCCCCGATCCAGCGGCGCGGCGCCAAGCCGCCCTGGCGGCAGCGCGGGAGTTCTTCGCCGCCTTGGAAGCGATGGACATCCCGCGTTTTCTCTGCCTCTGGGCCGAGGATGGCGTGCAGGAGATGCCCTTCGCGCCAGGCGCCTTCCCCAAGCGCCTGGAAGGACGCGCGGCCATCGAGCGGCAATACGGCCCGCTGCCCGCGGCCTTTGCCGGCATGCGCTTTCGCGTTCAACGACTGGAGGCGGCCGAGACGCCCGGCGTCGTGTTCGCGGAATACGAGGGCGAGATCGACCTCAAATCCGGTGGCAACTACAACAACCGCTACGTCGGCGTCTTTACCTTCGACGAGCGCGGCAAGCTGGCCGAGTTGCAGCCGAACGACGGCCTCGGCCTGCGCTT
>CALMOL010000449.1 GCA_937871685.1 uncultured Verrucomicrobiota bacterium | reverse complement strand
TGTTGGTCGGCGTGGGCGTCTTGGTCGGCGTCGGGGTATTGGTCGGCGTGGGCGTCTTGGTCGGAATCAGGCCGAAGAGCGGGGAGCCGGAGTTGTCGGCCGGGCGCGGGCGCAGGCCGGCGCGCACCTCGTAGTAGGTGTTGAATTCGTTGGCGGCCTGGCGCGAGGCAAGAAACTTGCCGCTTTCATCCGCGCGAAACTTGAGCACGGCGTTCAGGCCGCTGCTGCCAGGATCCAGCGCGAAAGGAGGCTCGGCGCTGGTTTCCGCGCGCGCGAGATTGCCGGAGAGGGCCCGGTAGGGCCGGGGTCCTGAGGTCGGATTCAAGGTGGCATTGGTGCCCTCGATGGCATCAATCGCGCGGGGAAAATAAATCAGGTCCAAGCCGTTGCCCGGCACGGTGTTGGTTTCCACCGCCGCATAGAGGCTGGGACGCTGCACGCGCACGTCCGCGTCGGCGCGCACACGCCGGACATTCTTGGACGTGGTGTAGTCGATCTTGATTTTGCCGGAATAGGTCAGAGCCGAGCCTGTGCTCGGAGCAGACGAGAGCACGGGACTGTCGGCGACGGCGAAGGTCGAGCTCGTGATGACAGCGTTAAAAATCTTCAGGTCCGGGAAAGAAACCACGTCGCCTTTCTGGGGAAGATTGGGAGTCCCTGCGGAGACGAACTCGATGCTGAGCTCGGGAGAAGTTGCCGTCTGCGGCGCGTCATTATCGGCGTCGAGCGTCACCGAGTTCCCGGTAAGGACCTTCAGGCGGAAGGGAAAGGGGTTGAGCGGCGTGAGGATTTCGAAGCCGTTGAACTTCTGTTTGTCCACTTCCAGCACCTCCCAAGGGGTGGTGGAACTGCCGGTGGCGACCAGCCAGTCCCCCACCTCCAATCCGGCGAGCGGCTTGGAACCTGCGGCCGGATTAGTGGTCTTCGAGACGCGATAGTATTCTCCCTTCGCCACGAGCGCGGCCGACCCGACCGCCGGCTCGCCCTTCACGGCGTCCCAGTCGCCGAGGTAGCGCTGGGCCTTGGACGGAGTCACGGCAAGGGCGCCCATCGGGGATCCGGTGGCGGTCACGTTCACCATGATGGGCGCGTCCGGCGTGGCCGCAATGTCGGTGGTGAGCTGCTGGAGCACCCGGCGTCCCTCGGCGTGGACGGTATTGGTGGAAACGTTCTTGGTGAAGAGCGTTAGGCCTGCGTTGAAGACCAGGAAGATAATGGCCCCGATGACCAAGAACACGCCAATCGCGATCATCAACTCGGCGAGCGTGAACCCGCGGCGGCGGGTGGGCGGAGGGGCGGCAGAGGCCATGGGACAGGGAGGGCGGGGTCAGTTGTCCCGCGAGCGGAAGGTGTGGACGATCATGGTCACCGGCCGGGCCGTCCGCAAGCCCAGCGGAGCATCGGTCCCGCCATAGCTGAGACGGAAGGATACGCGCCGGGCGGTGATGGAATACGGGTCATCCACTTTCACCTTTCGCTCCAGCACGCCACGGATCACGGGCGAAGAGATCAAGTCTGTGCGCCGGGGGTCAATCTGGAGGCTGACGTTGGTGGGCGGGGTTCCGATGTTCTGCTCCCCTGGGAGGTTAAAGCGCACCCACTGGTCATTGGTATCCTGGAGAACGATGGGAATGTTCGTGTCCTGCTCGGAGCGCCACGGCTCGGTCAGGACTTGCGAGAGGGCAGACTCCAGCTGGATTCTGGCCGAGGTGTTCACGCGCGCGGCGTAGGCCAACTGGTTTGCGGCACCAAACACCGCGTAGAACCCGACGACCGCGATTACCAGCACGGCCGCCGCCACCATCACCTCCACTAGCGTGAACCCATGCGCCTGGCGCAGCCGGCGGGGGGTGGCAGAGGGAAATGAGCGCATGAGCTTGCCCAACGTTCAGCAAGTCTGGTGCCGGGGAGGTAATCGTCGGATCAAGCGATGCGTTGCGTTGCGTTTCCCAGAAGCTGCGATCGCATTCTCAGGATTCCCGACCGCGTCGCATCCCTGCGAGACGCGCCCGCCGTCCCGCGTCAATTCTTGTCAGAGGAAGGTTTGACGTCCGGTCCGACCGCGCCAACAATCGGGCGCGCCGGCCCCGGAATCTGCTTCATGCTCCACCTCTATTACCTGGGATTATGCGGCCTGCTGTTGTTTCTCGTGCTTGGCGCGGGCCTTTGGACCGCGCGCTGGACGCGCCTTCCCCTCGGGGTGTCGCTGGGCGTCGGTATCCTGGCGCTTTGCCTCGGGGCTTTTTTCACGGAGCACTTCGTCGGCCTGGGTCGTCTGGGCTGGACGCTCATTCCCCTGAGCCTCGCGGCGGGATGGATCCTGTGGCGCGATGGGCGTCGTCTGAAGGAGGAAAGGGAAGTGTGCTTCGCGCTGGGCGCAGGATTTTTCTACGTGCTGACGTGGCGTTACGGCCTGCCGAACATCGACGGTAATACCGAGCGCCTGCCCGACCTCTCCTTCGTGGTCAACTACATGCAGGGCGAGAGGCTGCCGCCGCCGGACCTGTGGTATCCGCCCTACCGGCTGAACCATTACTATTCCTTCCAACACTACGGCGCGGGCCTGCTGGGAAGAGTGCTGGGACAGGAGCCGGGCGTGGCGTGCCAACTCGCGTATTGCCTGGTGGCCGGCTTGGCGATGGCCGCGGCGGCCGACCTTGTGCGCGCCATCCGGCCGCCGGGATGGGCGCGGGCGCTCGTGCTCGCGGTTTTCCTGGTTGGCGGCACCGGCGCCTCGCCCTTCACGCCTTTCATGATCAAGGACGTGCCCGGTGCCGGCGGGGGCATGGTCTCCGGCGAGAAGACCTACGACTCGATGCGCTTCGTGGGGGGCACCACGTTCTACGACGATTCCCGGCTCTCGCCCTTCGGCTTGGCAATCAAGCGCTATTCCATCGCGAGCTGGACTAAGCCGGTGTCTCCCACGCGCGAGGAAGTGCCGGAAATGCCCATGGAGACGTTCTCCTACGTGGTGGAACTGGGCGACTACCACGCGCCGCTCGGCGGCTTCTGGCTCTTCGCCCTCATGCTCGCGGCGGCTGCGCGCCTGCGGGCAAATCCCCGCGAGACGGCCTCGGCCGCGCTGCTGGGCGCGACGCTGCCCGCGACCATGGCCACGAACACCTGGAACTTCCCGCTCCAGGTTTTCTTCACCGCGGGCGTGCTTGGGCTGCTGTGGTGGCGCACGCGGGAGCCGCGGGACGAGGCGGATTCCGCGCTGCCGCCGGCGAGGCCGCACTGGGCTGGGTTCTTCGCCGGCGCCTTGGCCGCGACCTTCCTGCTCCTGCCCTTCTTCCGCTATTTCCTCACCCTCAACATCGGCAACGGCTCGCCGCTGCGCTTGGTGTCGGCCATCTCCACGAAGGCGGTCAACGGCTACTTCACCCCGCCGCTGCTCTTCATGATGGTGTTCTGGCCGGTGCTGGTCGTGGCCCTGGGCCATCTGTTTTCCGCCCGCCGCCTGGGCAAGCTGCATGCGCTTTTCTGGCTGGCGATGCTCGCGCTGGTGGAGGTGGTGTTCGTGGACGACATCTACGCAGGCAGCGCGGAACGGTTCAACACCACCCTGAAATGGTGGCCGTGGGTGTTCAACGGCACGCTGCTGACCCTCGCGGCCTCCAACCTCGCCCGCCCCTCGCGCTGGGTGCGCTGGTCCACGGCGGCGACGCTGGCGCTCCTGCTCACCTTCACGCTCTCGCTGGGCCGGTATTTCGTAGGCACGCTCGCCGCGCTGCCCAAGCGCAACGTCGGCCAGCTGGACGGCGCCGGCTGGCTGCGCAACGACCCGCCCGTCCGCACCGCGCTGGAATTTCTTATCTACCACCCCCATGGCGTGATCCTCGAGAGCCCCGACAACATGGCCTTCTGCCAAGTGGGGGCCTTCTCGGTCTTCTCCCAAAAGCCAACCGTTCTCGGATGGGCCTCGCACGAGCAGCTCTGGCGCGGCTACCAAACCGACACCTACGACCGCTACCTCAAGATCAAGCAGTTCTACGCGGGAGAAATGGCCGATCCGCTCGCCTTCCTCGAGGCGCACGATGTGCGCTACATCTTGTGGCTGCCGCGGGACAACGCCGCCAAGGAAGCTCTGGCTAAGCTCACCGGCCAGCTTGCGGGCCGGTATTATTGGAACGAGTTCTACCGAGCGAACGAATACGCCGTCGGCATCTGGAGCCGCCGCGACCCGGGGCGATGAGGCGCCCGGCGACGGCCCCGAGAAGCCCAGCCGCGCGGCACCTTCCGCTAGCCGCGGCTCAAGGCACAAGCGTGATCTCTATCCCGCGCAGGTGCGCGCGGTTTTTGGCGCCGTCGCCGACGGCGCGCACGATCACCTCGTCGGCCAGCCCGTCCGGCGGGCTCCAGGAGACGGGGACGCTTTCCGACTCGCCGTCTGGCACGCGGTAGGAATGCTCCCCGGTGTCCTCGCCGCCGCGCCGCGTCCCGAACTTCACGTCTCGCACGCTGTCCTTCCAGCGTAGCACGGTGACGCGGGCCACCCGGCGCGGAACCGGGAATCGCAGGCGAAGCAAAAACGGGACTCCCTCGTAGCAGCGGACGGTGAATTGGGCGTGGGTGGCGGCGGCGCCGGCGAGCAATCCTTGCACGTCGCCCCCGTCGAGGCCCGAGATCGTCGCCTCGGCCTCCTGTCCCTCGACGATCACCCGCGTCGTCACCGGCCCCTCCAGCTTGGCGCGTTCCTGCGCCAGGATTTCGGGCAGCTCGGGCCGAAACTTCAGGTGCCCGAGGTGGAAGCCCACGCGGCCATCGGGCCAGCGCAGCCGGGCCCGGGGCGTCCAGCGTTCCACCGCCGGATGCGCCCGCATGGCGGCAAACTCCTCGCCCGTGAGCACCACGAGGTCGCGCTCCGCGGGAGCCTTTTCCACGCCTGAGGCGAAGTCCGCGAACGCGGCAAAGCTCTGGGGAGGAAGCGGCGGACCCCATCCGAAGAACCGGGGAAACACCTCCGGCGCGTTGGCCCACAGATGCGACACCAGCACCTTCGAGTCCGGCGCGAGCGTTGCGGCCAGGGGCGGGAGCGTGTCGCGGAAAAGCTGGGGCGCGCCCCACTGGACGCCGTGGAGGCCGTAGTTGCGCTCCCACTGGGGCCCGAGCGCGAGGCAATCCGTCCGCACCGTCCAGCCAAGGAACAGGAACAGGGCGAAGCCGCCGGCCCGCAGCGCGCCGCGGAGCGGGGGCGAGCGCACCAGCCTCGCCAAGCCTTCCCACCCGAGCGTCGCGAGCAGGGCCAGCACGGGCGCCATCGCCAGCGCGCGGTAGATGTGAATCTGGGCCAGCGCCGCGGCGAAGGGGCCCGCGGCCAAGGCCACCAGCACCAGCCGCGCCGCCGGCCGGTTCTCCGGGCGTCGCCACGCCGTCCACGCGCCGAGCGCGACCAAGGGCGCCATGCCGGCGAGGAGATGCCCGAAATGCACCGCTTGGTGGCGCTTCAGCGGCTCGATGCCCGGGGTAAACCAATACTGCGGCGACCAGGCCCACGCATACTCGCGCGCGAAGGCCCACAGCTTCCGGCTCAGCGGCCACGGCTCGTTCCAATACGTTTCGAGGTCGCGAAAGTGCTCGCCCACCATCTCGGGGTGAAGCCACCGAAAGCGCAGGTAGGGCACGAAGAGCACCAGCGCGAAGGCCAGCCCGGCCAGCGCCCAGCGGCGGCGCTCCCAATGGTATCGCCAGTCGCACGCCGCCAGCCCCAGACCCGTGACGAGCATCACGCCCTGCCCGTTGGAATACGCGTAGAAGGTTCCGGCGCCGAAAAACATCGCGGGCAGGATCCACGCGGGATGCCGCCGCCGGTAGAGCGCGTAGCACGCGAGGAACCACGCGTAGCAAACGGCCATCAGCCCCGTCTCAAACCCCGTGCGGATATGCATGAACCAGCAGGGCGTGGCCGCCAGCACCAGGGGGGCGATCCACCATTCCCGCGCCCGAAAGCCCACCCGCAGCACCACGGCGAGCGCGGCGCCCGCCGTCAGCCCCGCCCACGCCGTCACGCCGCGCACGGTTTCCACGCCGCGCCCAAACACCATTTCGGCCAAGCCCTGCGCATAAACGCTCAGCGAGAGGTTGAACTTGCGCACGTTCAGGAAATACGCAGGCCACGCCTCGCTTGGCGGAGGCACCGAGCGCCAGTGGTTGGCGGCCAGATCCTGGAACGCCACCGGGTGCACCGCCTCGTCGCAAAAGAAGAAGATCGGGAACGCGGCCAAGTCCGGCAG
>CALMOL010000448.1 GCA_937871685.1 uncultured Verrucomicrobiota bacterium | reverse complement strand
GTCATCAGCTTGGTGATGGAGGCCGGGAACCACGGGTCGGTGGCGCGCTCGGCGAACAGGACCTTGCCGGAGGAGGCGTCGACCACGAGGCCCGGCGTCGAGGCCGCTGCGCTCCCGGCGGACGATCCCGCGGCGGGCAGCAGCGCGGGCGCGGCGCACAGGAGCGCGGCGCGAAGACCGGCGCGGAGCATGGAGGGAAGCGGGGGATTCATGCCGCACCATGCGCGCGCCGGTCGCCGCGTCGAAGCGGGGAGACACGGAAATCCTGCGCTTCCCGGCGCGCGGCGCTTCGTTTGTCATCAACGCGGCCCGGCGGGGACGCGCGGCGATTCCCTTGCATGTCCGCATTTTCCGTCCGCCGCCGCCTCGGCCCTGCGCTGGCCGCCGCGGCTTGCCTCCTCGCCGGTGCGCCGGCCTCCGCACAAATCCCCTCGTTCTCCGGCTTCGTGGTCATCGGCGATTCCCTCTCCGACGACGGCAACGTGGCCAACGTCACCCAGAACCGCGTGGCCATCCGCTACCCCGGCCAGAATTTCAACTACGCCGACGGCCGCTTCACGAACAACCGTTCCACCTCGCCGGCCTCGGCGCGCTGGTCGGGCGTATGGCACGAGCAGCTCGCCACCTTCTTCGCGAACACCTCGCTCGCCTCCAACTCGCTGGACAACAACGGCACCTGCTTTGCTTTCGGCGGCGCCACGACGCGGGATGGCCAGCAGAATCGCACGGTGATCTCGAATCCGACCCCCTTCGGGGGCGGGCAGGTCTCGATCACCATCGACAACATGGGCCAGCAGGTCACGAATTACCTCGCCCGCGGCACGCCGAACGCGAATGCGCTCTTCCTCGTGTGGGGCGGCGCGAACGACCTCTTCGACGACTTTTCGGACGCCAACGTTTCCGCCACGGCGAATCGCGTGGCCGCGCTCGTGACCCGCCTCGCCCAGGCCGGCGCGCGCTCGTTCCTCGTGCCGAATCTTCCCCCGCTCGGCAACATCCCCCACTACAACAACGGCAACGCCTCGGCCGCTCCGCTGAACACGGCTTCCGCCGCCTACCGCGATCGCCTCAGCGCCGCGCTTGATACCGCCGTCGCCGGGCTCGCCGGCCAAGGCATCACGGCGCGCGTGTATCGGCTGGACATCTACACGCTCTTCCAGAATCTCGTCGCAAACCCGCTCTACTTCGGCTTCACGAACACGCAGGGCTCCGCCCAGGGCAACACCAGCGTGGCCGCCGATCAGTTCGTCTTTTGGGACGACCTTCATCCGACCGCCGCCGCCCATTACCAGATCGCCGCCGCCGCGGCGCGCGTGCTCGCCGGCAAGCAGGTGACCTCTGCCACCCTCGGGAACATTTCCTCCCGCGCCCAGATCGGCACGGGCGCTGAAGTCGCCATCGGCGGCTTCGTCGTCACCGGCACCTCGACCAAGCGCGTTCTCATCCGCGGGATCGGCCCGAGTCTTTCCGCGGTTGGCGTGAACGGCACGCTTCAGAATCCTTCGCTCATTGTTTACAACTCCCAGGGCGCGGCCGTGAACGGCAACGACGACTGGCAAGTTTCCACGCAGACCGCCGAGATCACCGCCACCGGCCTCGCGCCGACCGACCCGCGGGAGTCCGCCGTCATCGTTACCCTTCAGCCCGGAGCCTACACTGCCGTCCTCTCCGGCGCGGGCGGCGGCACCGGCGTGGGCCTCGTGGAGGCTTACGACCTCGACACCGCCACCGCCGGCATTGCCCGCGCCATCAACCTGTCCACCCGCGCCCGCGTGGCCTCTGGCGACGGCGTGCTGATCGGCGGCTTCGTCGTTTCCGGCACGCAATCCAAGCGCGTGATCGTGCGCGCCCTCGGTCCCGACCTCGCCGCGGCCAACGTGCCCAACCTCCTCGCCGACCCCACGCTCACGATCTTCAACGCCCAGGGCCAAGCCGTCGCCACGAACGACAACTGGCGCGACACCCAGCAGGCCGAGATCCAGGCCACCGGCCTCGCCCCCGGCGACGTCCGCGACGCCGCAATCGTCGCTACGCTGCCTGTCGGCACCTACACCGCCGTGGTCCGCGGCGCCGGCGGCACCACCGGCACCGCCATCGTGGAAATCTACGACCTCGACTGAACCGCCGGCCGGCCGCCGCGCTTGCGGCCGGGAGCTTGGCGCCCCTATTTTTGCATTGCTGCGCGAAATCTGTCTCCCATGAAACGATCGCTTCTCCTTCTCGTCCTCGTCCTGGCTTCTGGCCCTTCCACCGCCACGGCGGATGATGGCACGCTTAAAATCGTCCTCTCCAATAGTCCCGAGGGCAAGCCCACCAAGGCGTTCGAGCCCAGCGTCGCCAAGATCTACGCCGGCTGGCTCGGCAAGGGCATCCTCAAGGCCGGCGACAAGATGCGCGCCGTCTGGATCGCCGAGGACACCAACGGAGCCGCCCCCGCCAACTACAAGATCGACGAATGGTCCGACACCGTCGCGAAGGACGGTGCCAACGGATACGTCTCCCTATCGAAGCCCAACGCTGGCTGGCCCATCGGCACCTACCGCTTGGAAGTCTATGTCGGCGACAAGCTTGCCTCGACCCGCCATTTCGCCATCGGCAAGCCTGCCGCCTCCGCCGAGAAGGATGAGGACGACGATTGATCCCCGCCCCACGCGCCCCAGCCGATTCCGCCTGGGCGCGATTTAATTCCCCTCCGCAAGGACGGAGGATGGCGGTGGCAAACATCAGCGCGAGACCGCTTTCTTGGCGAGGCCGCGGCTTGGAAGCCAAAGCGGTGCCGCGCTGACGCTTGCCACCGCCCTCCAAAACGTTGGCGCCCCTCCGCAAGCCGCCGCCGGCTGATGCGACACGCTGAACCGAAAATGCTTTACACCCATTTCCACTGAGGTTGAGCAAATGCGGGAGGGAAACGGG
>CALMOL010000447.1 GCA_937871685.1 uncultured Verrucomicrobiota bacterium | reverse complement strand
CGCGGCAACAACAACGCCGCCGGCAATGCCCTCGTCGAGGTCTATGAGCTGCCTTGAGGTGAGCGGCCAGGAAAGGCTCGCGAGGACGTGGCTGCGCCGCGGCGGTGCATCGCCGCCGAAGCGCCGCGCCCTTCTTGGCCGGTAAGCCGGCCGGTCGGAACGCCGTCGGCGCGACTCGCCGCGCGGCAGGGTCCGCCGTGTCCCGAAGCAAGCGGACTTGTCGGTTCCCATCGTTGGCTTCTCGTCTTTCGCCTTCCGCCATGCTTTCTCCCCGCCGCACCCTCGACGAGCTCAAGGAATTGCGCGCTCTCACCGGCGACGCGGACGGCGCGCAGCGCTTGGCCTTCACGCCGACGTGGGCCAAGGCCCGCGCGTGGTTCCGCGAGAAGCTCGCGGCGCTGCCGGTGGAAGTGCGTCAGGACGAGGCCGGCAACCTTTGGGCCACGCTGCCGGGCGCCTCGCCGGACGCGCTGCTCATCGGCGGCCACCTCGACTCCGTGCCCAACGGTGGCTGGCTCGACGGCTGCCTCAACGTCCTTGCCGGCCTGGAAATCCTGCGCCGCCTCGCCGCGGGGAATCCGCCGCCGCTCACCGTGCGGCTCGTGGACTGGGCCGATGAAGAAGGCGCGCGCTTCGGCCGCTCGCTCTTCGGATCCTCCGCGTGCGCCGGCTCGCTCGACCTCGCCGAGGCCCGCGCCTTGCGCGACCGGGACGGCGTCTCCCTCGCCGACGCGCTGCGCCCGCACGGCATCGATCTGGAGCGCGCGCGGGAGAGCGGCCGCGAGTTGGAAAAGGCCCGCGCATATCTCGAGTTGCACATCGAGCAGGGGCCGGTGCTGCTCGACCTCGGCCTCCCGCTCGGCGCGGTGCTCGGCACCTTTGGCGTGGAGCGGCACGCGATCACCTTCCGCGGTCAAGCCGCGCATTCCGGCTCCACGCCGATGAACCGGCGACGCGACGCCTTCCTCGCCGCCGGCCGGATGGCGCAGGAGACTTATTCCATCGCCGCGCGCCACGGGGGCGTTTGCACCATCGGCTCGTGCATCACCAAGCCCGGCATCGTCACCAGCGTGGTGGAGGAATGTCGGATCACGCTCGACCAGCGCCACCTCGATCTCGCCGCGCTCGCCGCCATGCTCGCCAACGCGCGGGCCGCGTCTGAGGAGTTCGCGCGCGAGGGTGAAGTCGCGGTCGAGTGGGAGCGCATCTGGCGCATCGATCCCGCGCCGTTTCATCCGCACCTCATCGACCTTTGCGAGGAAGCCGTCCGCGAGGTCGCCGGACCGTCGCACCGCCTGCCCTCCGGCCCGCTGCACGATGCCGCCGAGATGGCGCGCCGCGGCATTCCCACCGTGATGATGTTCGTCCAAAGCCTGCACGGCATCTCGCACAACCGGATCGAGGACACGCGCGAGGAGCACCTCGAGCTGGCCGTGCGCGCCTTCGACCGCCTCGCAGAAAAGACCCTCGCGTGGTTGGCGACCAGCGGTGCGCAAAAGGCTTGACGGTCCAGCGCGGCTTGCCCCAACCTCGCATCCACCTCCCATGAAAACGCCCTTTCGCCTCGGCCTCTTCCTCCTCCTCGCCGGCGCCGCGCTCGCGCCGCTGCGCGCCGCCACTCTCGCCGGGGGCTTCGGCCCGCTGCAGCTCGAGCAAGGCGCGCCGCCGGTGCCAAGCGGGTGCGGACGCGAGACCAACCACTGCTCCTGCGCCGGCGACATGGGCAGCGCGAACGTTCCCAGCGGCGGCTCCCTGGACGCCACGCTCGTCACGTTCACGGTCACGAACTCCGGCAACTCGGCCTACATCATCGACGGCGTGAACAATCCCGTCCTCACGCTCACGCGCGGGCAGACCTACACGTTCAACATCACGTCGGGGCCGGCCCATCCGTTCTTCATCAAGACCGTGCAGGGCACCGGCACCGGCAACGCCTACAACAATGGCGTGACGAACAACGGCGCCACGAGCGGCACCCTCACGTTCACCGTGCCAATGGACGCGCCGGCTACGCTCTTTTACGACTGCGCGAACCACTCCCCGATGACCGCCCGCATCGACGTGATCCCGGAGCCCTCCGTGATCGCCGCGGGCGGCGCGCTGTGCCTGCTCGCGCTTGCCGCCCGGCGTGCGCGGCGCTGAGCTGTAGAGGCGGCTCTGTCCGCGAATGCGGACGTGCCGCCCGTGACTTTTCTCCGGGTGGCCGCCGTCGCAGACGATGCAAGCAGCGGCCACCCCGGAGGAAGCTTGAGGCGGCACGCCCGCATTCGCGGACAGAGCCGCCTCTACAACGGCGGAAGCCGGCGGCGCATTCTCCGCGATGGACACTGCCCGCATCCGGGCGGATGCTCCGCGGCGAATCCCCGCCATGAAGACTTCCCTGCTCGCCTTCGGCGCTTGCGCCGCCCTTTTGGCTGTTCGTGCCTTTGCGCAGGAGGCGGAGGCGCGAGGCGGTTGGGTTTTTGATAACAGAATCTTGCGGTCCGAAGCTGAGGGTGCGCTTCCGGCAAGCGTTTACAGCGGTGATTTTCTGACGAAGTCCGGCTCACCCATTCCGCTTGAGGGCCTTCGCCTTGAGCCTCAGAACCTCGGCGGGCTTTCCCTTGATGGATCCTCTGGCGCGCGCGTTAACCTCCTCGGCCTCGGCACCCAGAACACGCTCACGCTCATCAACGGCCGCCGGGCCTATGGTTTCGCCGACCTTGGCGCCATCCCGGTCGGCGCAGTCGATCACATCGAAGTCCTCAAGGGCGGTTCCTATCCTGCCTACGGCTCCGACGGAACGGCCGGCGTGGTGAACGTCATCACCCGCGGCGCTCCCGGCACGCTCCCCTTCCGCGGCGTTGAGATCGACCTGCTCTACGGCTTCCAATCGTCGCGCGGCGCGAAGGGCGGCGACTTCCAGTCGGCCTCGATCCTCGCCGGTTGGGGGAACGACAAGCTTTCCGTGACCGTCGGCGCGAGCTACACGAACCGTGACACCCTCACGCTGCGCTCGCGCACGCTGAGCACCTCGTTCGGCCCGGTCGCCGCGCGGCCGGTGATCCCGCGCGAGGAGCGGCAGTCGGTGTATGGCGCGTTCAACTACAAAGTCGCCGGGTCGGCGATGGAGGTTTATGGGGACGTGCTTTCCAGCGAGTCCCGCTTTGGCGGCCGCGATGGCTTCACCGCGCGCTCCACCCGCGCCACGGCCGGCCTGCGCGGCGAGCTGCCGATCCGCTCCGACGTGATCGGCAACGTGAGCTACGACATCGGCACGGGCTACGACCAGACGCGCTGGAACCGGCGATGATCCGCGGCTGGATCTTCCTCGCGCTGCTCTTCTTTGGCGCGCTCGTCGCCAACCCATCGCACGCCGAGGAACTGCGCGCGGCGTGGGTCGCCTCGGTCTTTAACCTCAACTTTCCCTCGCGCCCCGGCCTTTCCGCCGCGGCGCAGCGCGGGGAGATCGCGCGCCTCGTCAACGGCGCGGCCGACGCCGGGCTCAACGCGCTCTTCGTCCAGGTGCGGCCGGAGGGCGACGCCCTCTATCCTTCCTCGCTGGAGCCGTGGAGCCGCTTCCTCACCGGACGGCCGGGCGGTGACCCGGGCTTTGATCCGCTCGCCACGTTCATTGCCGAGGGAAAGCGCCGGGGGATCGCCATTCACGCCTGGCTGAATCCCTATCGCGCGTCCACCAACGCCGCCTCGCTCGCGCCGGGGCACTTCGCATCGAAACAGCCGGGGCTCGCGCGCCGAGTTGGCCGGCAGCTTTGGTTCGATCCTGGCGAGCTAGCCGTGCGCGCGCAGGTGGTGCGCGTCGCCGAGGACCTGTGCCGCCGCTATCCGCTCGCCGGCATCGTGCTCGATGACTACTTCTACCCCTACCCGAACACCGGCCTCCCGCGCGGGACCTTTCCGGACGACGCCACCTACGCGCGCTACCAAGCCGGCGGCGGCACGCTCGCCCGGGCCGACTGGCGGCGCGAAAACGTCCACCTCCTGCTGCGCGACCTTCAGCGGGTCGTTCACGCCGCGCGGCCGGGCGCGACCTTTGGCGTGTCGCCCTTCGGGATCTACCGGCCGCGCGTGCCGGCCACGGTGGAGGCGCAGCTCGACCAGTTCGCCGAGCTGTATGCCGACCCTGTGCGCTGGATGCGCGAGGGCGTGGTGGACTGGCTTTCGCCGCAGCTCTACTGGCCGGACGCCGGGCCGCAGTCCTTCTCCGCGCTGCTGCGCTGGTGGCGCTCGCCGGAGGCGAACCCGCGCGGCGTGCCCATCTACCCGAGCCTGGCGCTGAAATACTCGCCCGCCGAAATCGAGCGTCAGCTCGCGCTGGAGCAGTCCATCGGGCCGCGCCCGGCCGGCGGTTGGGCGGCGTGGAGCGTTGGCCCGTTGTTGAAAGGCGCTGGCTACTCGGCTGTCACCGCGCGGCGCGCCCGCGCGGGGCAATGATCGCCTGGATCGCGGGATGATCGTGCCGACGTTCGGCGGTGATCGCGAAGAACCGTGTGCGGCAGGCGTCGCTCTTCCCCACGCGCGTCAGGCCGAAACGCGCGGCACTTTCCTTCGCCACTGCCTCGGGCACCGCGACGAAACCCAAGCCCTCGGCCGCTGCTTCC
The DNA here is from genome assembly GCA_937871685.1 of uncultured Verrucomicrobiota bacterium. Lineage (GTDB taxonomy): Bacteria > Verrucomicrobiota > Verrucomicrobiia > Chthoniobacterales > SZAS-18 > SZAS-18. The sequence continues at coordinate 5,395 of CALMOL010000447.1, read as the reverse complement.
ATGGCCAGCGCGGCGTCGTCGAATTCCCCGGCAATGCGCGGCTCCACGCCGCCCCCGCGAAACCAATCGTCCAGGTCGCGCCGGAATACCGCGCGCGGGGCCGGCAACAGGGCGGGCGCGTGGTGCAAGCGGCGGGGGAATTTTCCCCGCATCGAGCGGGCGAGCGCCGCCGTGGCCAGGAAGACGGTGCCGCCCTCGCCGAGCGCGTGGTTGGAGATCCGGCCGGGCGTCCCGGGGGGCGCGGGCTCGTCCGCCAGCACCACGTCGAGGCGGTGCGCGGCCAAGCGGCCGAGCAACTCCGCGAGCGAGCCCTCGTGGCACGAGAGCATGAGGCCGGGCGCGTCGCGCAGCGCCGGGCGCAGCAGGTCGAAGGCGGCTCGCTTCGGCAGCGAGTCCACCACGCCGGCGGCCAACCGGACCGGGCGCGCCACCGGACCGGCGGCGCGCGTGAGCAACAGCTCGCGGCCGAGGGTGAAGATTTCCTCCGCGTAGCCGAGAACCACGCGGCCGAAATCCGTGAGCTCCAGCCCTCGCCCCGCGCGGTGGAAGAGCTTTTCCCGCAGCGCGGATTCCAGGGCCGCGATCTGCGCGGAAATCGAGGGTGCCGACACGCGAAGGCGCCGCGCGGCCCGGACGAGGCCGCCCTCGCGTGCCACCGCCCAGAAATACCGCAGGTGGTGGTAGTTCAGCCATTCGCTCGATTCGGAAGACAGTTCCATTTAACCGAAAGATGAGGTCGTTATTTCGTATTTTTCAACTTTCAGCCGGCCGGCATCATGAACGCGTTCCACAACCACCCGCCCATGAACATCGTCCTTTCGAATCTCGTTCCCCGGCTTCCGCTTTCCTTTTTCGACCTGCTTCGACGCGAGTTGGAGCCGTTGGCTGCCGCCCGTCAGATCGACGAGGCTCGGGTGCGCATCGAGCGTCCCGAGCGCGCCTCGCCCCCCTGGCACGTGAACATCCAACTCGTGACTCCGGGGCCGGACTTCACCGCCAGCGCCGCCGCCCACACGGTGCGGGAAGCCGTGACCCGGGTGATTGGCGATCTTGCCGGCAAGATCGGCCGCCGCCGTGAGGCGCTGCGCCAGCGCCTGCGGAAGAACGGCGCCACCCGCGGCGCCGTAGCTCGCGGATGACCCGCGGGGGCGGCCGCGCGTCAGCGTGGTCGCGACTACCCCCGCCACGGTCCCGGCGAGTGTAAGTTCCCGCGTGGCCGACCATCCCGCTGTCGAAGACCTTTTCCTGGCCGACGATTCTGATCGCCGTGACGCCGCCGACCGCCGCAACGCGCTTCCCCCCGACGCGCCGCTGGCCACGCGGATGCGGCCGCGGACGCTGAACGAATACGTCGGCCAGGAACATCTTCTTGGCCCCGGCAAGCTCCTGCGCCGGGCCATCGAGGCGGATCGCCTTGCCTCCGCCATCTTCTCCGGCCCGCCGGGCACGGGAAAGACCTCGCTGGCCGAGGTGATCGCGCACCAGACAAAGGCGCGCTTCGTGCGCCTTTCCGGTGTCGGCGGCACCGTGGCGGACATCCGCCGCGCGGTGACGCTCGCGGACGAGTGGCGCCGCCGGCACGGCGCGCGCACGATCCTTTTCATCGACGAGATCCATCGCTTCAACCGCGCCCAGCAGGACGCGCTGCTGCCGGAGGTGGAGCGCGGCACGGTGCACCTCCTCGGTGCGACGACGGAGAACCCGATGTTCGCGGTGAACGGCCCGCTGGTCTCGCGCTCGCAGGTTTTCATGCTGGAGCCGCTGCGGCCCGAGCACCTCGTGGACCTCCAGCATCGCGCGCTGGCCGACAAGGAGCGCGGCCTCGGCGAATTCCAGGTCCGCCTCGACCCCGACGCCGCCGAGCATCTCGCCACGGTAAGCGATGGCGACGCGCGCAAGTGCCTCAACGCGCTGGAGATCGGCGTGCGCACCACGCCGCCGGCCGCGGACGGCGTCATCCATTTCACCCGCGCCGCCGCCGAAGAGTCCATCCAGCGCAAGGCGCTGAACTACGATCCCACCGGCGAGGGCCACTACGACACCATCTCCGCCTTCATCAAGAGCGTGCGCGGCTCCGATCCCGATGCCGCGCTCTACTGGCTGGCGAAGATGCTCCACGCCGGCGAGGACCCGCGCTTCGTGGCGCGCCGGCTCGTCATCCTGGCGAGCGAGGACATCGGTTTGGCGGACTCTCGGGGCTTGCTCGTGGCCGACGCCGCGGCGCGCGCGGTGGATTTCGTGGGGATGCCTGAGGCGCGCATTCACCTCGCGCACACCACGGTTTATCTCGCCACCGCCCCGAAGAGCAACCGCTCCTACGCCGCCTACGAGGCCGCCGCGGCCGATCTCCGCGAGGGCGTCACGCTGGCTGTCCCGCTGCACCTGCGCGGCACCGGCTACTCCGGCGCGAGCGAGCGGCTGGGCCACGGCAAGGGCTACCAGTATTCGCATGACTTCGCTGGCGCCTACGTGCCGCAGGCGTATCTGCCGGAAGGCCGCCGCTACTACGAGGCCGGCGAGGAGGGTGAGGAAAAGCGCATCGCCGAGCGCCTCGCCTGGTGGCGCGGCCAGTGGGAGAAAGCACAAGGCCCGGCGGAAACCGCATCCATAGAGAAAGAAGCGCCGGCTGAGACGAGCGCGCCGGCCCCAAAGCGGCGCGTGCGCGGCGGTGGGAAGAAGGCGACCTGAGCGCCCAGTTCCGCCGCTAGGAATTCGACCAGCAAAAAGCGCGGAAAGCCTTTCGGCCGCCCGCGCTTTTGTGGGGAGGGGAGGGAGTTGGTCCGCGGCACTCAGGCCTGCCGACGGCGGAGGCGCGCGAAGAGCAGCGCGGAGCCGGCGAGGCCGATCAGTGCAAAAGTGCCAGGCTCGGGCACGGCGGCGATGTCCAGAATGCCGACCCCGTTGGGGAGGCCAGTGAACGCCCCCGACAGCGTGGCGGCACCGGTGGCGAGGTTGACGGTGTAGAGGCCGTTGATGCCGGTGCTGCGGCCCGACAGGAAAGCGGTGCCGGTGACGCCGCTGATGTCGAAGCCCATGCCGGCGTCATCAAAGACCACGCCGCTGGGGCCGGTGCCCACGGAGGTGAGCTGTCCATCGGTGGCCTGGCCAGCGGCCACCGTCACGGTGACGAGGGTCTGCCGGCTGAACTCGTAGGCGTAGAGGGTAGTGGAAGTTGCGCCGTTGACGTTGTTTGTGTAGGCCGCGCCGGAGATCAGCGGGTCGAAGCCAACGTTGCGGTCGTTCGGGCCGAAGAACACGCTCTGGTCGGTGGCGACGAGCACGCCGTTGTTGGGATTGAGGCGGTAGTTGGCGTCGTTGCCGGTGCCCACGCGGTTGTCGCCGAAGATCAGGCGGATGCGGTCGGCCTGGGGGTTGAAGTCGAAGCCGATGCGGCTGTTCGGCAGGCCGTAGGCGAGGGTGACGGGACCGCCCACCGCGGTGGCCGCGCCGGTGATGGGATTCAGCGTGAAGAGCTGGCCGTTGGTGCCGGTGGTGGCGGCCTCGTTGTAGCCGAATATGTAAATCTGCCCGCCCGCCGGGCGGATGTCCATCCCGGCGATGGTGTAGCCGGTGGTGCCAGTGATGGTGGCCGCGTTGGCCGCGCTGTAGGTAGGGTTGGCGCTATCGAAGCGAAAGACCTGACCATTGGTGGTGAGACCATAGATCAGCTCCGCCTGGGCAGAGGTGGCGGCCAGCAGGCCGAAGGCGACGGCGGTCAAGGCCGCGAAGCGAGTGAGATGGCTAAGGTGCATACGGAGGGAACTGGCGGAGGTGAGGGAACGGGAGGCCGCCGGGCGGCGGGATTGCAGCACGGCTCGAGGCGGGAGGGAATTTGAAACGGGCGGAGAGAACAAACCGCCTCACCCGGCCCCAGCGGACCGGGGAGGACGGCGGAACGGCTTAGTTCCCGCGGCGGAAAGCGACGCGGAAATTGGTGATGGCGCTGGCCAGCTCGCCGCGCGTAATCGGATCGACGGGACGCACATAGGCGACGTTCTGGCGCACGCCGTTGATGGTCCCGGGAGCGATCGCCACGTTTATCATGCCACGGTCGAGGGCAAACTGGAGGTAGCCGCGCTCGACGGGGCTCGTGTCACCCAGGTCAAGCACTTGGTAGGTGGTGCCGGCGATGGTCACGGTGACGGTGGCAGGATTGAGCGCCCGCGCCTCTCGGTCGATGCCGAGGGCGCGCACGAGCGCCACGGCGACATTGATGCGGTTGGCGAAGATGTTCGGCCGGAACAGCGTCGGCGCGGCCTCGATGAGACCGGCAGGCGTGAAGTCAAAGTCGCGCAGGCTGGAGCCGTTGGCCGCCACGGCCTCGGCGATGCGGGCGAGGTTGCCGCTCACGTCGGAGAAGCGCGTGGTGTCGCCGATGGACTGGCGCAGCGGGATGTTGTCGGCATACACCTGGGCCAGCTCGCCGCGGGTGACGTTGGACTGGGGCAGGAAGAAGCCGTTGGCCTGCACGTCCATGTAGCGGTTCAAGACCGCGGTGTTGATGGCGTCCCGGAACGGGGAGTCCACGGTGTCCTGCGGCGGGTTCACCACGACCTGGTTGGTGCGGTAGATCTGGCCGGTGGTGGTGTCGGGCAGGCCGACGCCGGTGGGCGGAGTGACGGGCACGGCGGCGAGGCCGCGAATGCCGCGCAGCTCCACGATCCAGAGGCCGGCCACGGGGGCCTTGACGACGACTTGGCGCGAGGGGGCATCGAGCACCGGCAGGGCGATGCCGCTCGAATACTGGGTGCCGTCCGGCGCGTAGAGGAGCACGCCGATGGAGTTGCCGCCCGCGAGGCCGGCGACGGAATCGTTGCCGAACTGAAAGCGCACGTCGAGCAGCGTGGTGCGCAGCGTGGGGGACAGGTTCGCGATGGGCACGCCGTTCACGTCGGCGTCCACGAGGAAGGCGTAGGCGTTGTCGCCGGTGGCCGCCTTGGTCTTGGCGCCGTTGTAGTCGCTCGCGTTCACCGATTGCGTGCTGTAGGCGAGCGCGATGTTCTCGCGGCCTTGCGCGTTGTTTGCCGTGGCCGGCGGATACACCGCACCGCCGGGCTGGACGGGGCGCGACGCGGGCGGGGCGAGGGTGGAGGTGTTGATGATCGCGTTGAACGGCGCATAGGAAGCGGCGTAGGGCTGGTCAACGCGGTTGAAGGGCTTGTAAGCCTTTGTGCCTTGGAACGCGAGATCCACGGCGGCGTAGGCGTTCAGGTAGCCGGCGCCGACCTCCCAGTCGGCGTAGTCCGGCATGTGCGTGGCGGTGGCCTGGAGGAGTTCCTTGATGCCCTTCTTGCCGGCGGGGTTGGCCGGGTGGGCGGAATCTGGGGTGAGGGTGCCGTCCGCGTCGAGCAGCAGCGCGCAGGTGCCGGCCACGAAGGGGCAGGCCATCGAGGTG
>CALMOL010000446.1:2314-15792 GCA_937871685.1 uncultured Verrucomicrobiota bacterium | reverse complement strand
GGAGGGACTAGGCATGGGGTGAGGTCGGGAGAAATTCTTGGAAAGGGCTCTGCCCGGGCCGTCGCCTTCCACGGCGCTGGCAGCCACCGGCGGAGGAGGCGCGGCGGGCCCATCGGCGGCAGGCGGCGTGATGGATGCTGCGCGGCGGGCTGCGCGCCGCCGGGCCAGGACCAGCCGAAGAAGAAGCGGCGCGCGCGCAGGTTGGTCGCGAGCCCGGGGGGCATCCTTCATGAGGGTCGAGCGCTAGGCCGCGGGCGGCGGCACGATGGAGAACACCGGCGCCTCGCCCCGGCGCGCGGGTGTGAAGGCATCCGAGGCGGCCGCCGCGGGAGTCGTTCCCCGGCCGCGGCGGGGCCGGCGATTGCGCACGCGCAGCATCGGAAACTCGCGGCGGTGGCGGCGGAAGAAGCAGATCTCCACGAGGCGGGGCCACAGCTCCAGGCTCGCGTAGATCTGCGAAAGGACGTCGTCCACGATGCGCGACACGTTCTGCTGGAAGAAGTCTGACTCGAAGCCGTAGAACGACTTGGCGAGGTTCGCGGCGAAGACTTCCACGGCCTGCCGGCGCTCGGGATCCTTCGTGCGCGCGGCGACGGCCACGGCCTCCGCGTGAATGGCGCGAATGCGGCCGAGCGTTTCCTCGGTGTCGGCGTGCGTGACCTCGCCGCCGTAGCCGAAGGAAACGGTGAGGTCGTCCATGCGGCGGACGGAGTCCTTGAGCTTTCGCTTGAGGAGGTTGGCGATCTCCTCGTTAAAGATTTCCGCGGCCAGCGGGTTGCGCATGTAGTTGTTCTTCGTGTGGCGCTGGGCGGCGTCCACGTGCGCGGCGGCCACGCCCTTCTGCTGCACCCACAGGCGGTAGATGTAGTCCTCAAAGCGCAGGCGCGTGGGGAAGAACGGCGGCAGGCCGAGGCGGTTGTCGTAGGCGGCCACGCCGCAGTCGATGCGCCAGTTCCGGTCCGTCACGGCGGGCCGGAAGTTGACGAGCATGTAGAGGTCGTTGAGGTCGTCGGGCTGGCGCTGGGCGTCGTTCGCGAGGAAGAGGCGGGCGAAGTCGATGGCGTCCACGTCGTCGGTGCCGGTGCGGAAGGTTTGCGCGACCTTCACGACGGCGGAGGGAGAAATCGGGCCGGGGGCGAGCGAGAGCGCGTTGGCGCGCGAGTAGCCCTTGGAGGCGTTGGTCTCCAGGTCCATCGCGGAGTCCACGAGGTGCGCGCCGCGAAGGAAATTCGCGGGCACGTCGGCGACGCGGCGGCCGATCACCTCCTTGAAAGCGGCGAGCAGGTCGTAGGACTTGAGCGTGTGGCCGGCGTCGCCGGGGCGGATGAGCTTGCCGCGCGAGACCTCGCCGGGCGCGAGCGACTCGGGCGAGTCCTCGATGATCGCCTCCGGCCTCATGTCGTCGTCGGACGACATCATCATCTGGCCAAGCGTGTAGATGAGCGTGAAGTTGCGGTTCCCGCCGTAGGAGGGGCGGAAGAGGTTGCGCACGAGCGAGTCGAGCCGGCGGTCGCGCAGGTGGCGGCAGAGGAAGGCGATGAACTCCTCCTTCTCGCGCGGGCCGACGTAGAAGAGGTCGTTCGCGGTCTCGATCTGCTCGAGGAGGGAGAAATACTTGTCGTGGTTCGCGAGTGTCGAGTCGTCGAACACCATCATCGGCAACGAGTGGCCATTGTGGCGGAAGTGCTCGTCGTAGGCCGACACCGCCGCGGACACGTCGCGCAGGCGGTAGGTCGGGATGACGAAGACGAAGGGAGCCTCATTCATGGACGGAAAGGCAGGGTGGACGGGATCAGCCACGGAGGCGCGGAGGCCACGGAGGCGGATCGGGGGGAATTCGCGTTTACAGGCGGTCGAGGGCGAGATTCAGGCGCAGCACGTTGACGCGCGGATCGCCGAGAAAGCCGAGCTGCGGCGACTCGACCGATGCATCGACGATCTCGCGCAGGCGCTGGGTCTTCCCGGCGTCGAAGCCCCGGGCCTTGGCGACAGCGGCGATTTGAAAGCGCGCGGCCTCGGGCGAGAGGTGCGGGTCGAGGCCGGAGCCGGAGGCGGTGAGAAGGTCGGCCGGCAGGGCCACCTCCGGGCCGACCCCGAAGCGCTCGCGCAACGCGACGGCGCGCTCGGCGACGGCCTTCTGCTGCTTCTCGGCCGTGGGACCGAGGTTGCTCGCGCCGGAGGCGATGGTGGCGTAAGCGGGATCGGACGCCGAGGGACGCGGGAGGAAGTATTTCGGATCGGCGAAGGGCTGGGCGAGCAGTTCGGAGCCAACGGCCTTGCCGCCGGCCTCGACCACGCTGCCCGTAGCCTGGCGCGGGAAAAGGACGCGCGCCGCACCGGTGACGACGAGCGGATACACCACGCCGGTCAGCAGCGTGAGCGCGAGAAGGATGCGAATGGCGGGAAGGAAAATGCTCATGACGATTGAAAGAAAGGACTCCGTGTTATCCGTGCCTCCGTGGCTAAACCAGACGGAGAGCGACGAGGCCGAGATCGATGAGCTTGATGCCGATGAAGGGCACGACGACGCCGCCGCCGCCGTAGAGGACGAGGTTGCGCAGGAGCACGGACGCGGCGCCCTCGGCGCGGTAGGCCACGCCGCGCAGGGCCAGCGGGATCAGCGCCACGATGACCAGCGCGTTGAAGATCACCGCCGAGAGGATGGCGCTCGAGGGGGAGTGGAGGCGCATGATGTTCAGCGCCCACATGGGGCCGTGCGCCGCGCCGGCCGCGGCGTAGAGCGCGCCGAACATCGCGGGCAGGATGGCGAAGTATTTCGCCACGTCGTTGGCGATGGAGAAGGTGGTGAGCGCCCCGCGGGTCATGAGGAGCTGCTTCCCGATCTCGACCACCTCGATGAGCTTGGTGGGGTTGGAGTCGAGATCGACCATGTTGCCGGCCTCGCGGGCGGCCTGGGTGCCGGTGTTCATGGCCACGCCCACGTCGGCCTGGGCGAGGGCGGGCGCGTCGTTGGTGCCATCGCCGGTCATGGCCACGAGGCGGCCGCCGGCCTGCTCCTCGCGGATGCGGCGCAGCTTGTCCTCGGGGGTGGCCTGCGCCATGAAGTCGTCCACGCCGGCCTCGGCGGCGATGGCGGCGGCGGTCACGGCGTTGTCGCCGGTGATCATCACGGTCTTGATGCCCATCGCGCGGAGCTGGGCGAAGCGCTCGCGGATGCCGCCCTTGACCACGTCCTTGAGGTGCACCACGCCGAGGGCCTGCGCGCCGTCGGCCACGACGAGCGGGGTGCCGCCAGCCTTCGAAACCTCGTCCACGGCGCGCGCGACGGCGGTCGGGAACGTGCCGCCCGCGGCTTCGATCCAGCGCTTCACGCTGTCGGCTGCGCCCTTGCGGATCTTGCGCGCGGGCGCGCCGCCCGCGGCGGGCAGGTCGAGGCCGCTCATGCGCGTTTGCGCGGTGAAGGGGACGAGCGCGGCCTGCATCGCGGCCACGTCGCGGGCGCGGAGGTCGAACTTTTCCTTCGCGAGCACCACGATGGAGCGGCCTTCGGGCGTCTCGTCGGCGAGCGAGGAGAGTTGCGCGGCCTCGGCGAGGTCGCGCTCGGCGACGCCGGGCGCGGGCAAAAAGGCGGCGGCCTGGCGATTGCCGAGCGTGATGGTGCCGGTCTTGTCGAGCAGAAGCACGTCGATGTCGCCGGCGGCCTCGACGGCGCGGCCGGAGGTGGCGAGGACGTTGCGGCGCACGAGGCGGTCGATGCCCGAGATGCCGATGGCGGACAGGAGGCCGCCGATGGTCGTCGGGATCAGACAAACGAGCAGCGCGACGAGCACGGGGATGCTCGTGTTGATGCCCGCGCCGCCGGAGGCCTTGGAGCTATAGGCGCCGAAGAAGGGCAGCGTGGCGACGACGAGCAGGAAGATCAACGTGAGCGCGACGAGGAGGATGCCGAGGGCGATCTCGTTCGGCGTGCGCTGGCGGGAGGCGCCCTCGACCATGGCGATCATGCGGTCGAGGAATGTCTGGCCCGGCTCGCTGGTGATGCGGATGACGATGCGGTCGCTCAGCACGCGCGTGCCGCCGGTGACGGCGGAGCGGTCGCCGCCGCTCTCGCGGATGACGGGCGCGGACTCGCCGGTGATGGCGGATTCGTCCACGCTGGCGATGCCCTCGACGACATCGCCGTCGGCGGGGATCACGTCGCCGGCCTCGCAGACGACGTGGTCGCCTTTGCGCAGCTCGGCGGCGGAGGCCTTTTCCTCGCCGCCCCCGCCGCCGGGCACGAGGCGGCGCGCGGCGGTGACGGTGCGCGCCTTGCGGAGCGTGTCGGCCTGAGCCTTGCCGCGGCCCTCGGCGACGGCCTCGGCGAAGTTCGCGAAGAGCACCGTGAACCAGAGCCAGAGCGTGACCTGGAGATTGAATGAGGTGGGCTCGATCGCGGTGATGACCGTGGTGACGATCGAGCCGAGGAAGACCACGAACATCACCGGGTTCCGCCATTGCTCGCGCGGGTCGAGCTTGCGGAACGCCGCGATGACGGCGGGCCGGAGGAGCTTGGGGTCGAAGGCCGAGGAGGTGGGCATGGGAATCAGATGGGACGTATATGTCCTATAGGACGTATATGACCTATGGGTGCGGCCCTCAGAACGTGCGCCCGTCGAGCATCAGGAAGTGCTCGACGATCGGGCCCAGGCAGAGGGCCGGGAAGTGGTTCAGGGCGCCGACAATCAAGATCACGGCGACCAGCAGCACCGCGAAGGTGGCCCCGTCGGTGGGGAAGGTGCCGGGCGAGGGCGGCGAGATTTTCTTGCGCGCCAGCGAGCCGGCCACGGCCAGCACGGGGATGATCACGGCGAAGCGGCCGATGAGCATCGCGAGCCCGAGGCCGTAGTTGTAGAAGGGCGTGTTGACCGTGAGGCCGCCGAACGCGGAGCCGTTGTTGTTCGCGGCGCTCGACCACGCGTAGAGGATTTCCGTGAAGCCGTGCGGACCGTTGTTGGCGAGGCCCGCGAGGCCGGCCTCGGTCACGCACGAGACGGCGGCGCCGACAAGGAGCACCGCGCCGGGCACGAGCAGGCCCACGGCGGTGAGAATGATGTCGCGCGCCTCGATCTTCTTGCCGAGATACTCGGGCGTGCGGCCGACCATCAGGCCGGCGAGGAAGACCGCCAGGATGACGAAGAGCAGCATTCCGTAGAGGCCCGCGCCGACGCCGCCGAAGACGATCTCGCCGAGCATCAGGTTGAAGAGCGCCACGCCGCCGGACAGCGGCGTGAGGGAATCGTGCATCGCGTTGACCGAGCCGTTCGAGGCGGCCGTGGTGGCCACGGACCACAGGACGGAATTCGTCACGCCGAGGCGCACCTCCTTGCCCTCCATGTTCGCGGCGAGGCCGGGCACGGCCGAGTTGCGCATCGCCTCGGCCTCCCACGACATGGAAAATCCGACGACGAGCAGCGCCATCATCACGGCGAAGATCACCCAGCCCTCGCGCAGGCGGCCGATCATCTTGCCGTAGGTGTAGGTCAGGGCCGCCGGGATCAGCAGCAGGGAAAGCATCTGGAGGAAGTTCGAGAGCGGCGTGGGGTTCTCGAAGGGATGCGCGGAGTTCACGCCGAAGAAGCCGCCGCCGTTGGTGCCGAGCTGCTTGATGGCGATCTGCGAGGCGGCCGGCCCGAGCGGGATGATCTGCTCGGCGCCCTCCAGGCCGGTCACCTTGCCGTAGGCGTCGAGGGTCTGCGGCACGCCCTGCCACACGAGCACGAGCGCCAGCACGAGCGAGAGCGGCAGCAGGACGTGGACGGTGGCGCGGGTGAGGTCCACCCAGAACGAGCCGAGCTGGTCCACGCCGCGCCGCGTGAGGCCGCGGATGAGCGCGATGAGCACCGCGATGCCCGTGGCGGCCGAGACGAAGTTCTGCACCGCCAGGCCCAGCATCTGCGTGAGGTAGGAAAGCGTGCTCTCGCCGGAATACGCTTGCCAGTTGGTGTTCGTCATGAACGACACCGCCGTGTTGAAGCCGAGGTGCCAGGAGGTGTTCGGCAGCTTCTCGGGATTCAGCGGCAGCCAGGACTGGTTGCAATGCAGGGCGAGCACGGCGAGGAAGCCGAGGAAGTTGAAGGCGATCAGCGCGCCGCAGTATTTCTTCCAGCCCATCTCCTCGTCCGCGCGCACGCCGCCGAGGCGGCAGATGCCATTCTCTAGCCAGCCGAGCGGCCCCGTGAGAAAGTGGCGTTCGCCGGAAAACACCCGCGCCATGAACGCGCCCAGCGGCGGCGTCAGCGCGACGAGGAGCGCGAGGTAGAATCCGACTTGGAGCCAGTCACGGGCGTTCATGGGAGGTGGAGCCTGCGGCCCACCCGCTCCCCCGGAGAATCAAAAGGCCGACCCGCGGTGTTAAAAAATCATTAACGATCCGCCCGCCGTCTTCCTCCCGCGCCCCCGCCGCTCCTCAATACCGCGCCATCGCCGGGTCAATCTCTTCTGCCCAGCGGTCCACGCCGCCGGCGACGCTCTGGGCGCGATCCCAGCCGCGGGCGCGCAGCCACTGCACCGCGTGGAGCGAGCGCATCCCGTGGTGGCACGTCACGAGGATGCGCGCCCCGGGGTCCGGCAGCCGCGCGCCCGCCTCCGCCGCCACCCGGCCCAGCGGCAGCAATTCCGAGCCCTCGATCCGGCACACGGCCCACTCGTCCGGCTCGCGCACGTCGATCATCCGCGCCTCGCCCGCCCGCAGCAGCGCCGCGGCCTCCGTCGGCTCGATCTCCCAGGGCAGTTCGTCGGCCGGCTTCGCGTTGCTTGTCATCGCAGAAGGTTCCACCGCGGCGCGCCCGTCGCACGCGCTCATCTTCTCACCTCTCACTTTTCACTTCTCACATTCCCCTCACCGCGACACCACCACCGGCGTGCCCTGCGGCGCGTTTTCAAAGAAGTGCTCGGACATATACGGCGGCATCCGGATGCAGCCGTGCGAGGCCGGCACGCCCGGGAGGTAGCCCGCGTGCATCCCCACGCCGCCCACGATGCGCATGAAGTTCGGCATCGGCGCGCCCTCGAAGCGGGCGCCCTTCGGCACGCGGTCGCGCTTCGTGTCGGCGTCCTCGATGAGCACCTCGCCCGTGCTTGCGTCCACGATCCGGCCGTAGAGCGACGAGCGGTGGTCCTTGTTCTTCTGGATGATGCGGTAGGTCCCGACCGGCGTGTCGTGGCCCTCCTTCCCCGAGGAAATGGCCGACACGCCCGCCAGCTCGCCGCCCTTGTAGAAATAAGCGCGCTGCTCGGCGAGGCGGATCTCGATCCGGGGCGAGCCGCGCCCGCCGCTCCAGAATGAGCCATCATCCCCGGCGCGCGCGAGCGGGCCTCCCTCCTCGCCGGCCGCCTGGCGGCGGGCGTATTGGGTATTGGAATAGGCACCCAGGTAGCTCGTCCGGTTGCTCCAGCGGGGGTCATCCCCCGCGCAAGCCGTGGACAGCAGGCCGAGCACGACCGCGACGGCCGCCGGCAGAAAAGAAAGGCACGCTCGAAGGCGACGAGGGAGGACGGCGACCATGAGGGGATCGGATTTTGAAAAAGGGGATCGAAGCTGAGAGCCCGCTCGGCCGCGTCAACTCCGAATTGCCCCAGCCGCTCTCCCTTGCTAAACGTGCAAGCGGCGCGACCGGTCCGCCCGATCCCTTCTCATGCCGACCTACGAGTATCATTGCGAAAAGTGCGGCGGAAGCTTCGAATTCCGCCAGTCCATGAACGACCCTCGCCTCACCGAGTGTCCCGAGGGCGCCTGCGTCCAGCCCGAGTGGGGCCACGGCCGCGTGGAACGCCAGCTTGGCACCGGCGCGGGCCTCATCTTCAAGGGATCTGGATTCTACATCACCGACTACCGCTCCGAGAACTACAAGGCCGGCGCCAAGCAGGACGCCCCTTCTGCTTCCGGCGGGAGCAAGGAAGGCGGCGGCGCGTCTGCCCCCGCATCCGGCGGCGGCGGGGCATCGTCCGGCTCGGCTCCTGCTCCCTCGGCTCCCGCTCCTTCCGCTCCTTCCGCCCCGTCGGGAGGAAAGAAGGACGGCTGAGACTTCGCGCTGCTTCCACCTCCCTGCCCATGCCTCCCCCGCCTGCCTCCGACGTCACCCTGCGCTGCCAGGAATGCGGCCACGAGAACGAGCCGCAGCGCGTGTATTGCCACCAGTGCGGCACCAAGCTGGACCGCACCCGGCTGCCCAAAGACTTCAAGACCGAGCACGATCCGCGCAAGCTGGAGCGGCGCGTGCGCCGCATCATGGACCCGCGGCGGGGTAACTTCGAGCGCGGCATCAAGAAGCTGGTGCTCTCGATCGTGATCGGAGCGTTCCTCGGCCTCCTCCTGGCGGCCCTGCTGCCCCCCGATGATGTCTCGGACCCGCAGTCCTTGGACGAGGCGACCGGAGCGCGCTTCATCTCAGACGACATCAACGCCGCCGTGGACCGGGGCCAGAGCCAGTCCCTCACCTACCCGGAGAAAGGGATGAACGGCTACCTCCAGATCGCCTATAAGAAGCGCGAGATAGATTATCTGCCCGCTCGCTTCGAGCGCGTCTATGCGAAGCCGGCCGATGGCGAGGTCAAGGTGGTGGCCGTCCTCACCGTGCTTTGGTATGTGCCCGTTTACGCGGGCGGCACCTACCAAGTTCGCGTCAACGGGGGCAAGATCGAGTCGAACTGCCTGCGCGGGCACATTGGCCGCCTCACGATTCCCGGGCCGGTGATGAGCGTGATCGAGGGCGCCTTCTCGCCGCTGTGGACCATGATGGACCGCGACAAGAAGGCGGTGGAGAAGTGCCGCTCCATCACCTTCCGTCCCGGCGCGGTGGACCTCGTGACGCGCTGAGGGTGAGTCGGTTCCGTTTCTCCTGGTGTGATGCAGGAGGAGGCCGAGCCGGAGCGTAGCGGAGAATCCCCATGCGCAAGCTCTGGCTCCTGGCCCTGATCGTCGCCGGCGCGTCGCCTGTCGAGGCCGCGCCGCTGGCGCGCACGCTGAGCACCTCGCGGCAGTTCGCCGTGTATGGAGACGAAGCCCTCAGCCGCTCGGCTGCCGCCGCGGTTGCGGAAGACACCAAGGCCGCCTTCCTGCGCGCCCTCGGCCTGCGCGACGAGTGGAAGGCTGCCGTCGTCGTCGCCCTTCGCCGGCCCAGCGCGGCGGCTCCCGGCGCGTCGCCCCGGATGCTTACCGTGGGGCAGACCGGCCAGGGGCTGAAGGTCCAGCTCGAGCTGCTCACCGGCGAGGCCGGCCGAGGCCTCCATTTCCGCGACGAGATCGTCGGCGCGCTGTTGACGGAACTGGCCTTCCGCACTTCGCCCGGCTTGCCGCCCGGCGCGCCGCTCCACCTGCCGCCGGCCTGGCTCGTCGAGGGAATGGGATCCTTCCTCGAGACGCTCGACCACGAGGGCGTGGAAGCTTTCCCGCCGGGCGTGGCCGAGACGCTGCTGCGCGCCGGCGCTTCCTTCGACGCGCTCGCCTTCCTCGCGCGCGACCCGGCCGAGCTCGACGGCGCCTCCCGCCGCCTGTTCCGCGCCTGCGCCCACGGCGTGGTGCGCATGCTCCTGCGCGAGCTGCCCGGCGGCCGCGCCGCCCTCCTCGCGCTTCTCACCGCCCTGCCCGAGTCCGGCCGGAGCGCGGTGGCTGACCTGCCTTGCTTCGCGCCCGAGCTGTCCAAATCGTCCGATGCGCTGGCGAAATGGTGGGCCATCACCCTCTCCCGCGCCGCCGCGCCCGACGCGCGCGAGTTCCTGCCGCCGGCCGAGACGACCCGCGCCCTCTTCGCGTTGCTCGGGCCGGCCGCCAAGGCCGCGGAACCGTCCGCCCTCGCCACGCTGGCCGCGCGCCTTTCCGATCCCAAGCAGCGCGGCGAGGCCGCCGCGCGCCTGACCGAGATCCGCGGCGGCCTGCTCGGCCTCCAGGCGCGCGCCCACCCCCTGCTGCGCCCCGCCGTGGCCGAGGGCGTGGAGATCATTGGCCTCGCCGTGCGCCGCCGGCCCGCCGCGCTCCTTGACTCGCGCCGCCGCGAGCTGGCCTCGCTCTGCCGCCGCCTGGAGCGCCGCCAGGATGACGTGGCTGACCACCTCAACTGGTTCGAGGCCACCCAGCAGCGCACGCCCAGCGGCGAGTGGCTTTTCTCTCCGCGCCCCGCCGACGCCCCCCCGCCGCGCCGCGACGCCGTCTCCGCCTACCTGGATGCGGTGGAGGCGGAGTTCCGGTGAATGGTGCCGGTGGAGGCGACTGGTCTTCGTCACCTCATCAGGAGCAAAATAAACCCGTGGCAACGGGAAGGCCCAGACATTGGCGGGATTGACAACCCGCCCCTCGAACGCTACACCCGCTGCACTTCGCCCGGACGCGTCCTCCCACTGGCTCATGTCGTTTTCCCTCACCTTGCGCGAAAGGCTACTCGTCGCTGTGGTGGCGGCCACGCTGGCCGTCGGCGCGGTGGTGAAGTCCTGGCGCGACGCGCGGGCCGCCAAGCCGCTTGCCGAGAACGCCCCGCCACCGGCCGCCCAGCCCGCGACGCGCGGCAGGTGAATTGCTTTCGTCTTCCTTCCGTCTCCCTTTCTCGTCCTTCGTCGCATGGAATCCCCCACCTTTTCCGAGGCCGTCGAGCGCATCCTGGCCCGCAACGGGCGCTTCGACCGCGGCGCCTACGCCTTCGTGCGCGATGCGCTCGACCACACCGTGCGCGGCCGACAGGAGGCCGGCACCGCGGAACGCGAGCACGTTTCCGGGCAGGAATTGCTCGCGGGGCTGCGCGAGTATGCGCTGGAGCAGTTCGGGCCGATGGTGCCGGCGGTCTTCGAATACTGGGGCCTGCGGACCACTTACGACGTGGGATCGATCGTCTTCGCTCTCATCGACGAGGGCGTTTTCGGCAAGACGGATCGCGACTCACCCGAGGACTTCCGCGACGGCTTTGACTTCGAGGAGGCCTTCGTGAAGCCCTTCCGTCCCGGCTCGGCGCGCCCCGCCTCGGCTCCGCGCGAGCCGGCGCTGGAAGCGGTGTGAGCCGACCGGCCGTTGCAGGGGCGGCTCTGTCCGCGCAGCGGACGTGCCGCCTTTGGAGTTCTCCCGGGTGGCCGCCGCCAGGAGATTGCGAACAGTGGACACCCGAGAAGGAAGCTTGAGGCGGCACGTCCGCTGCGCGGACAGAGCCGCCTCTAAGCGACGCGGGTGCCCGCGACGCGCTTCGCGCTTTCGCCGGGCGGGTTTTTCGGTCCGGTGACGGGCTAATGGTATTGTCCTTTTCAAAGAATCCCGACGAATCTCCCCTGCCGGCCACGGCCTCGGCGCTGGAATTTCCGGAAGTCCGGCCGCGCGTGGAGGTTCTTCCGAGCGGCCTCACGCTCATCGTGCAAGAGGACCACGGCGCGCCCGTGGCCAGCGTGCAGGCGTGGGTTTCCACCGGCTCGATTCATGAAGGGCGCTGGCTCGGCTCCGGCATCTCGCACTTTCTGGAACATCTCCTCTTCAAAGGAACGGACCGTCGCGGCGCGAACGAGATCGCCCAGGCCGTGCAGGACGAGGGCGGATACATCAACGCCTACACGTCCTTCGACCGCACGGTGTATTGGATCGACGTGCCCGCGCCCGGCGTGGACATGGCGCTCGACGTGCTGGCCGACGCCACGATGAACTCCGTGCTGCCCGCGGGCGAGTTCACGAAGGAGCAGGAAGTCATCCGCCGCGAGTTCGCCATGGGCGCGGACGATCCCGACCGCGTCAACGGCCACCTCCTCTTCGCCACCGCCTTCCGCGAGCACCCGTGCCGACACCCGGTCATCGGTCACCTCGCGCTCTTCAACCGCCTCACGCGCGACGACGTCCTCGCCTACTACAAGTCGCGCTACGTGCCGAACAACATGGCCATCGTCGTCACCGGCGACGTGGACGCCGACGCCGTGTCCGCCACGGTGCGGCGCTTGTTCGAGCCGCACGAGGCGCGCGTGCTGGAGCCGGTATTCCTGCCACCGGAGCCGCCGCCCTCGGGCCGGCGCGAGGGGAGCAGGGAATTCACCACGGAGCTGAGCCGCGTGATCGTCGCGTGGCACGGGCCGGGCCTGCTCCATCCGGACACCCCCGCGCTGGAGGTGCTCGCCACGCTCGCCGGGAGCGGGCGCTCCTCGCGCCTCTACCGCCGGGTCCGCGAGACCGGCCTCGCCCACCAGGCCTCCGCCTGGAACTACACGCCCGCGCAGGCCGGGCTCTGGGGAATGGACCTCCTCACCGACCCCGCGCGCCACGCCGCGGCGCTCGAAGCCGGCCTTGCCGTCGTGGCTGAGCTGCGGCGCGACGGTCCCACCGAGGCTGAAGTCCGCAAAGCTCAGCGCCAAATCCTCGCGTCGAATTTCCACACTCTTGCCACCATGCGCGGACAGGCCTCCGACCTCGGCGGCAACTGGCTCCTGACCGGCAATTTGAATTTCACCCGTGAGTTCCTCGCCGCCCTCGCAGCCGTGACGATCGAGGACGTGCGCCGCGTCGCCCAGCGATACCTGGACCCGGAACAGCTGATCCTTTCCGCCGTGCATCCTCCCGGCGCGGCACGCAAAGCCGCCCCGGCGCGCGGCGGCATGGGCGGAGAGGTGCAGAAATTCACGCTCGCCAACGGCCTGCGCCTGCTTGTGCGCGAGGACCCGCGATTGCCGCTGGTCTCGATCCAGGCCGCGTTCCAGGGCGGCGTGCTGGCCGAACGGGCGGACAATGCCGGCATCGGCGCGCTGCTCGCCCGGATGCTCGTCAAGGGCACCGCCACGCGCTCTGCCGAGCAAATCGCCGATGAGTTGGAGGCCGTCGGCGGCTCGGTTGGCGCGGGATCGGGGAACAACTCGCTCACGCTCGCGATCGAGGTGCTCCGGCCCGATCTCCCGCTCGGCCTGGACCTCCTCGCGGACATTTTGCTGCGTGCATCGCTGCCCGCGGAGCACCTCGAGCGAGAGCGCGCCGTGCAGATCGCCGCCTTGCAGGATGAGGACGAGCACATGACGGCCGCGGCGCGCAACCTCCTGCGCGCAAACCTCTTCCCCGGCCACGCGTTCGCCCAGCGGCCGGGCGGCACGGCGGCCACGGTCGGCTCGCTCACGCGGGAAGCCGTCGCCGCGCACCGCGACCGCCTCCTCGTCGCGCGCAACGGCGTGCTGGCCGTCTTCGGCCCGGTGTCGGCTGCCGACGTGCTGGCGCGCTGCGAGGCGCTCCTCGACGCGATGCCTGCGGTCGGGCCGGTCTTGGCCGAGTTGGTGCCGCCCCCGCCGCCCGCGGCGGCGACGCACGAGGCGCTCAAGAAGGACAAGGAGCAGGCCGTCCTCATGATCGGCTACCAGACGCCGCCCTTCGCGCACCCGGACGCACTCGCGCTCGACGTGATCGAGGAAGCCTGCGGAGACCTTGGATCGCGCTTCTTCGTGCGCATCCGCGAGGAAATGGGCTTGGCGTATTTCGTCGGGGGAATGCAGCTCGTGGGCCTGGCCGGGAATGCTTTCAATGGCGTGGTGCTGGCGGCCGT
>CALMOL010000446.1:0-2304 GCA_937871685.1 uncultured Verrucomicrobiota bacterium | reverse complement strand
GCCTCGTCTTCTACCTCGGCACCGACCCGGCCAAGCTCAGCGCGGTGCGCGCCGTCTTCGAGACAGAGATCGCCGCGCTGGCCCGCGACGGGCTGACCCCCCAAGAATTTGCCCGCGCGAAGAAGAAGCTGCTCGGCCAGAATGCCATCGGTCTCCAAAGCAACGCCGGTCTCGCCGCGCGCTGCGCGCTGGACGAGCTCTACGGCGTGGGCTTCGACGACCACCTTCGCCTGCGCGCCGACCTCGACGCGCTCACGCTGGAAGGCGTGCGCGACGTGGCCCGCCGCTGGCTGCTCGACCGCCCAAGCGTGACGGCGGTGGCGCGGCCGGAGACGGAGCCAGAGGTTGAGAGTTGAAAGCTGAGAGTTGATAGAACGGGGTGGCCCACCCGGCCGCCTCCCCTTTCCCGAGGCGCATCGAGCCCATCGGAAATCGACAATCGGCAATCGCAAATTCCCCTATGCCCCAGGTTCAAAAACAAACTCACTCCGGCGAGATGGCCCAGCGTTTCATCGAGCTCCTCATGATGCTGGGCCAGCAGGCCGCGATGTCGCTCGGGATGCGCCCGCACCCGGCTACCGGCCGCGCGCAGCAGAATCCCGAGGCCGCACGGATGTTCATCGACCTGCTGGAGATGCTGCAGGAGAAGACGCGCGGCAACCTTTCCACCGAAGAGGCGAAGGCGCTGCGTGGGATGCTCTCCGACCTCCAACTCGAATACGTCCGCCTCACCGGCGACATCACCGCCGGCCCTTCCAGCCCGGAGCCGGACGACGAGGAACTCGCCGAGGATGCCCCGCCGGCCCCGGCTGCCGCCGCACCCGCTCCGTCTCGCCCGGCCACGCCACCGCCCACCGCGAAGCCAGCCTCGGGCGGCAGCGTGATCTCGTCCGGCTCCACGAGCGAGGAGCAAGAGGACAAGAAGCGCTTTCGCAAGAGCTACGGGGCGTTTTGAGCGGGCGCTCCTTCATGCACCCGCTCCTTTCTCCGCCGGGCAAGTCCCGCCGCCGCGCGCCGCTGCTCTTCCTGCTCGGGCCATGCGTGATCGAGTCCGAGGCGATGATCTCCCGGCACGCGGCGAAGATTGGCGCGGCCTGCCGCGAGGCCGGCGTCGCGTGGGTGCTGAAAGCCTCCTTCGACAAGGCCAACCGCACGTCGGGAAAATCCTTCCGCGGCGCGCTGCCGCCGCGCGAAGCGTGCGCGCTGCTCGCCGCCCTCGCCCGCGAGCACGGCGTGCCGGTCACCACCGACGTGCACTCGCCGGCCGACGCGGAAATGGCCGCGGAGCACGTCGACATCCTCCAGATCCCCGCGTTCCTCTGCCGGCAGACCGACCTCCTCGCCGTGGCGGCGCGCACCGGGCGCATCGTGAACGTGAAGAAAGGCCAGTTCCTCGCCCCGTGGGATGCCAAGCCCATCGCCGCGAAGCTGGAGCAATTCGGCGCGAAGAATCATTGGATCACCGAGCGCGGCACCACCTTCGGCTACAACAACCTCGTGGCCGACATGCGATCGCTCGCGTGGATGCGCGAGGCCGGCCTGCGCGTGATCTTCGACGCCACCCATTCCGTGCAGCGCCCCGGCGGCGCGGGCGATACCACCTCCGGCGACGGCGCGCTGGCCCCGGTGCTCGCGCGCGCCGCGGTGGCCGCCGGCGTGGACGGGATCTTCCTCGAGACGCACGAGAACCCCACCCGGGCGCTCTCCGATGGGCCGAACCAAATTCCGCTTCGACAACTCCCGCGCCTCCTGGCTAAGCTCTCGCTCGTCCATGAAGCCGCCGCCTGACCTTCGCGCCCGCCGGCTGGCGCGCTTGGCGGGGGCCGCGCTGGCGATCCTGCTGCTTGCAGGCGGCGCGTGGGCGCAGGACCCGACGCCCGCTCCCACGCCCGAGCCCAAGCCGGAGTTGAAACCGATGAACGTGCCGCTGCCCATCGGGCAGAAGGCCAAGGAGCTGCGCCTCCCGCAATACAACCTTTCGGGCGCGATCATGTCGCAGTTGCTCGCCGGCGAGGTCACGCGCATCGACGCCGAGTTCCTCGGCCTGCACGCGCTCAAGCTCGACTTCTACGACGAGTCCGGCCGCTCCGACCTCCAGCTCGACCTGCCCGAGTCGCGCTTCTCGGTGAAGACCCGCATCCTCACCTCCGACGAGGAAGTCTATATCCGCCACCGCGACTTCGACCTCACCGGCGCGCGGATGGAATTCAACACCGCCACCCGCAAGGGCCGCCTCGTCGGCCCGGTGCGGATGATCCTTCGCAATGTCGAGGACCTCGCCGCCCCCAAGCCCTCCCCCTCCCC
>CALMOL010000445.1 GCA_937871685.1 uncultured Verrucomicrobiota bacterium | reverse complement strand
GGGATGAATCCCCCGGCTACCGGCAAGCGTCGCTCCGCGACGCACCGAGATTCTTGTCCGCACACACTTAGCAGAGCGTAATCATGGTTCTGAAGCACCTTTCCACTCCTTCCGCGGCTTCTCCACGATGCGCGAAGACTTCGATTACGCTCCACTTAGCGCCCAGGCATTTGGTCCAGACGCAGGACTACGGCGCCAAAGTCCAGAGCGTTTGGCTCGCCGGGCACAAGGAAAGACGGCGAGATGCGATACAAGGTGCCGTAGCCAACCAGGAGGATGCCGCAGCGGCGCAGCACCCAGGCGTGCTTCGAGGTGGTGCTAGGATTGACCTTGAGACGGCGCGCCAACTCGACGACGGGAAGCGCCTCGCCCTTGAGCAGTTCGCTCAGAATAAGCCAGCGCGTGGGATCGGAGACGGCGGTAAGCAGCCTCTTGAAGGGAATGCGCGGCACTGGATCAGCGGCAGTAGGAGAAGGCATGATCGCGAGGGACTTCGTTTCAACGGCCAATCAGTCTCGATCAACGCTGAGCGGATACATTCCGACTGCGGTCGGATTGATTCGAACCTTGAGCGGAGCAGCTCCGAAACTGAGCGCTTTGGGTCCAATGCTGGTCGGAAAGAGTAGATTTCTAGGCAAGTTACTTCGAAAGTTGATCATCGAGAATCTAAAGTTGATTGCATTGACTCCTCATATGTTCGTATCGAATCGATCCTTGAGCGGATTTGTTAGAATTTTAGGCATGTTCGGTCAAGTTTTGGGCGAATTAGCTCCAAAGCTGATTGGATTGGGCAGAAGTTTGCTGCGATTTCGCCGTCGCGCTTGCGCTTCTTGACCGCTCTTGAACCTCTTTCCGCTTGTCGTGCCTTGCTTGCCAACGGCTTCGTAGCTTGGCGAGAAGGCGACGGGATCAGGGCGCGGGCGCGGTGTCGGAGACGGTGCGGAAGCCGAGGCGGTCGGAGCGGAAGAGGCGGAGGTTTTCCGTCACGCGCTTGGTGGTCTCCACGTCGGGCATGGCGGTGCCGGGTTTGCGCGAGCCGAAGTTGCCGCCGCGGATCACGGCCTGGTCCTTGTTTACCACGGTGGCGGTCCACTCGCTCACGTTGCCGGCCATGTCGTGGGCGCCGAAGGGCGACACGTCGCCGGGATGCGCGTCCACGGGAGCCCAGCGGTTCCAGCCGTCCTGCGTGGCCTCGGCCTGGGGGTTGTCGGAAAAGTCGAGCGCGGTGTTCGCGCGGCGCAGGGCGGCGGGCGAGTCGTCGTTGCCCCAGGGGAAGCGGCGGCCATCGGTGCCGCGGGCGGCTTTTTCCCACTCCTGCTCGGTGGGCAGGCGCTGGCCCTTCCATTTCGCGTAGGCCCAGGCGTCGAACCAGTCCACGAGGATGATGGGATGGTTCAGCGTGACTTTGGCGCCGAGGAAGGGCTTCGCGGTGCGCGCAGCCTCTGCCAGCGTGTCCCAGCGGTCGGGCTGGTGGCTTTTGCCTTTGGGCTGCTCGGGGTGAGCCACGCGCGCGGCGAGGGTGGGATCGGCGGCGAGGGCATCGAGAAATTTCGCGTATTGGCCGATGGTGATCTCGTGCTCGGCGATCCAGAAGGCGGGCAGGGTGAGCTTCTCGCCGGCTTGGTAGAGGAACTCGCCGGCGGGCACCTCGCGCATCGTCCGGAAGTCGGTGGGGCCCGGCGCGGCGAAGAACTTCCACCACAGCGCGCCGCCCACGATCCACAGCAGGGCGAAGACGCCGAGCGAAGCCCAGACGACCTGGCGCTTCTGCGCCTTCTTGGCGGCGGCGATGGCGGCGATGGCGGCGCGGTCCTGCGCGCC
>CALMOL010000444.1:10121-13496 GCA_937871685.1 uncultured Verrucomicrobiota bacterium | reverse complement strand
AAAACGCCGGTGCGCTGGCGGGAGCGGTCCGGCCCAGTGCGACCATCTGAACCGAGAACGCTCTAGCGCGCAGTTCGACGCGGAAGATGCAGCCGCGTAGCGGCGATCCGAACGTAGCCCCGTGCTTCAGCACGGGGTCGTCTGATCACCACGGCCCGCGTCGCGTCAGCGACGCTTGAACGTGTTTGGTCCGATGCGTTCAGCCGTCGCTACGCGACGGGACTTGCGAGACGGGCACCGTCCCCGCGCTGAAGCGCGGGGCTACGTTCGGATCGCCGCTACGCGGCTGCATTCCCACGTCCGATCGCGCGTTGGGGGCAGAAGCCAGATGGCTTGCTTCGCGCCGGCCTTGGGCTTTTCCACCGGTCAATTACTCATGTTCTCCTCAAGACCGTATCCTTTCGCGCGAGGCGTGGGTCGGCGTCGGGATAGTCCAGCGTGAAGTGGAGGCCGCGCGATTCTTTCCGAGCCAGCGCGCTCTCGACGATGAGGGCGGCGACGTTCACAAGGTTGCGCAGCTCGAGGAGGTCGAGCGTCACGCGGAAGTTCCAGTAGAATTCCTGCACCTCGGCTTGAAGATTGCGCAGGCGGGCGGCGGCGCGCTGGAGGCGCTTGTCGGTGCGCACGATGCCCACGTAATCCCACATCAGGCGGCGGATCTCGTCCCAGTTGTGATAGACGACGACCAGTTCGTCCACGTCGTGGGCGTTCCCCGTTTCCCACGGCGGGATCGTCCACGGCGACTCGCTCTGCACGGCTGGCGGATCGTCGCGCAGCACGCGCGCGGCAGCGCGGTGGGCGAGGACGAGGGCCTCGAGGAGTGAGTTGGACGCGAGGCGATTCGCGCCGTGCAGGCCGGTGCAGGCCACCTCGCCGATGGCGAAGAGCCCGCGCACGTTCGTGGCGCCGTCGAGGTCCGTGCGCACGCCGCCGCACTGGTAGTGCGCGGCCGGCACCACGGGGATGGGCTGCTTGGTGATGTCGATGCCGAGCGCGAGGCAGCGCTGGTAGATGTTCGGGAAGTGCGCGCGGACGAAGTCGGCGGGGCGGTGTGTGATGTCGAGGAAGACGCACTTCTCGCCGGTGCGCTTCATCTCGGCGTCGATGGCGCGCGCCACGATGTCGCGCGGGGCGAGCGAGGCGCGGGGGTGGTATTTCTCCATGAACGGCTTGCCGTTCGCGTCCACGAGCACGCCGCCCTCGCCGCGCACGGCCTCGGTGATAAGGAAGGACTTCGCCTCGGGATGGAAGAGGCAGGTCGGATGGAACTGGATGAACTCCATGTTCGCCACCGCGGCGCCGGCGCGCCAGGCCATCGCGAGGCCGTCGCCCGTGGCGATGTCGGGATTGGTCGTGTAGAGATACACCTTGCCGCAGCCGCCGGTGGCGAGCACCACGCGGCGCGCGGCGAGCGCGAGCACCTCGCCGGTGACTTCGTCGAGGACATAAACGCCGACGACGCGGTTCTCCAGCGCGGAGCCGAGCTTGGCGGTGGTGACGAGGTCCACGGCCATCTGGTGCTCGCGCACCTCAATGTTCGGGTGTCGGGCCACGGCGGCCAGCAGCGTGTCCTCAATGGCGCGGCCGGTGGTGTCGCGGAAATGGAGGATGCGTCGTTTGGAATGCCCGCCTTCCAGGCCGAGCGCGATCTCCCGGCCGCCGCCGCCCTCGACTTCCTGCTCGTCGAATTGGAGGCCGAGGCCGATCAGCTCCTGCACGCGCGTCGGCCCCTCGCTCACGATGGCGCGCACGGCAGCCTCGTCGCAGAGGCCGGCGCCGGCTTCGAGCGTGTCGGCGACGTGGGACTCGACGGTGTCGTCCTTGCCCCACACGGCGGCGATGCCGCCCTGGGCCCAGGCAGTGTTCGTGTCGGCCTTGGAGCGCTTGGTGAGGATGAGGACGCGGCCGTGGTCGGCGACCTTCAACGCGAAGGAGAGGCCCGCGACGCCGGAGCCGAGGATGATGAAGTCGTAGGCGGACATTTCGCCACAGAGGCACAGAGGTCCCAGAGGGGGAAGTTTTTTCCGGGGGCCCGGTAGCGGCGGCGTCACTGAGGATCCGGCGGGTCCTGCGGAGGAGCCCAGACATCTTCCAGAAGACGCCGACGATCCTCCGGAAGACCTCAAGCATCTTCCGGAGGATCAAATTCGTCCTCCGGAAGACCAATTTGATCTTCCAGAGGACGAAATTCGTCTTCCAGAGGATCATTTTGATCTTCCGGAAGACCGGCCAGTTCCTCCGGAGGATGGGCGAGGTCTTCCCGAAGACGGCGCCGATCTTCCGGAAGACGAATTTGGTTCTCTGGAGGCTCCGTGCGTTCCTCCGGTTTAATCGGCCGGCGAACCCCAAAAATCGAACGAGACCCGTTCGGACCGCGCCGCTGGCCGCCATCCCGTTTCAACGGAAACCGTTGCCGGATTTCTTTGGTCGCCAAGCCGCCGTGACCTCCTCATTGTCGATCAGGCGCGTGCGACCGAAGAACACGGCGACAAGCAGCAGGGCGCTTTTTTCGATGCGCTCCAGCGGCACGAGCGTGATGGGATTGACCGTCTCCACGTAGTCGATCCGGCCGAGCGGAGCCTCGGTGGCGAGGAGACTGACGACGGTGGCGCGCACGGCGGCGGGATCGCGCTCGCCGCGGCGGATCGCGGCGGCGCCGGCGAGCAGCGCGCGGCGCAGGGCGGGGGCCTGCGCACGCTCCTCGGGCGAGAGGTAGGCATTGCGCGAGCTCATCGCGAGGCCATCGGGCTCGCGGTGCGTGGGACCGGGGACGATCGTGAGCGGGAAGTCGAGATCGCGCACCATGCGGCGGATCACGGCGAGCTGCTGCGCGTCCTTTTGGCCGAAGATGGCGAAATGCGGGCGCACCAAGTTGAAGAGCTTCGCCACCACGGTGCAAACGCCGCGGAAGTGCCCCGGCCGCGCGCCGCCGCACAGGCCGAGGGAGAGCGCCTCCTCGTCCACGAAAACCGAGCGGTCCGGCGGATACATCGCCGCGACCGACGGCAGAAAGACGACATCCGCGCCGCGCTCGCGGCAAAGGCGGAGATCACGCGCGACGGGCCGCGGGTAGCGCGAGAAATCCTCCTCCGGGCCGAACTGGAGCGGGTTGACGAAAATGGAGACGACCACCGTGCCGGCGCGGCCGGCCTTCCGGCGCGCGAGACGGATCAGCGAGAGATGCCCGTCGTGCAGCGCGCCCATCGTGGGCACGAAGGCGACCTTGCCCGGCCAGCGTGCGGCGAGGCGCGCCATGGCTTGCGCGGAGCGGATGATGGTCATGGACTTGCGGAAGGTAACCGACGTTTTGGAGTGCGGGGGGGGGGCCAAAGCGCCGGCACCCGGTGGGGGGGCAAACCCCCCCCCCCGGGCGGG
>CALMOL010000444.1:0-10111 GCA_937871685.1 uncultured Verrucomicrobiota bacterium | reverse complement strand
GCTCAAAACCCGCGCCCTCGCGCGAAAGCGGTGTCGCGCTTAGACTTGCCACCGCACTCCAAAGCCTTCGGTCGGCCTTGCGACGCTACCATCCGCGCTCGATCTCCCATTTCTCGTAGGTGTCGGCGGGCAATTCGTCGATGAAGCGGCTCGGGCGCTGGTAGAGGTCGCCGTAGCCGGCGTTGAGCCGGAGCTGGGGCCAGGTGAGGTAGAGTTCCTCGCCGGCGCGCGTCACGGCCACGTAGAACAGGCGGCGTTCCTCCTCCAGCGATTCCTTCACGTCGATGGAGCGATGGGAAGGAAATCCGCCATCGGTCAGGTTGATCACAAAGACCACCTTCCACTCAAGCCCCTTGGCCTGGTGGACGCTCGACAGGGTGACGCGCTCGTTGTCATCGGAGCCGGGCGTGAGCGCGGACTCCGTTTCCAGGGCGCTCACGAGCGCGAGCTGACCGAGGAACTCGGCGGGGTCGTCGTATTGGCGCGAGTAGTTTTGCAGCGTGTTGAGGTCCTCGCGGCGGGCCTCGTAGTTGGGGAACTTCGTCTTGGCGTAGTCGTCATACACGGCGGTCATGACCGTCTCGATGGCTTTGGCAGGCGGGGCGGCGTTCCCGCCGGGCGAGATTTCATCGAGCGTGACGAGGAGCTGGCCCCAAGACTTCTGCGCCTTGGAGGGAACCTTCGCGTCCTTGAAGGCGACGGCGAAACCAGCGCCCGGCCGCTCGGCCGCGCCGATCTGCGCCTCGAAATGCCGCCACAGCTTGTCGGCCGCCACGCCGCCGATGCCGGGGAGCAGGCGGGCGATGCGCTTGAAGGCCACCTCGTCGCGCGGGTTCACGGCGAACTTGAGGAACGAGGCCACGTCCTTGACGTGCGCCTGCTCGAAGAAGCGCAGGCCGCTCGTGATGGTGAACGGGACGCCGTGGCGCGTCAGCTCGAGTTGCAGCTCCATCGAGTGGAAATGCGCGCGGTAGAGCACGGCCATCTCGTTGAGTTCCGTGCCCTCGTCGCGCAGCTCGAGCATCCGCTGCACCACGAACACGGCCTGCTGCGTGCCGTCGTTCAGCTCGATGAGCGCGGGCTTGAGGTCGTGTCCCTCGCGCGCCGGCCGGAGGGTCTTGTCGAACTGCTTGGTGTTCGCCTCGATGGCGGCGTTGGCGAGCGTGAGGATCTCGGGCGTCGAGCGGTAGTTGGTCTCGATGCGATACACCTTCGCGTCCGGGTAGCGCTTGGGGAACTCAAGGATGTTCGCCACCACCGCGCCGCGCCACGAGTAGATGGCCTGCGCGTCGTCGCCCACGACCATCACGTTGCGGTGGTGCTTGGCGATGAGGTCGATGAACTCGGCCTGGAGCGAGTTGGTGTCCTGGTATTCATCGACCAGCACAAACTGAAACTGGCGCTGGCACCACTCGGCCGCCGGGCCGCCGGCGCGCAGGAGGCGCACGGTTTTTTCGAGGAGGTCATCGAAATCGAGGCAGTTGGCCGATTTCTTCCGCTCCTCGTAGAGCTTTTGGAGGCGCCGGATCTCGGGGGCGAGGTCGAGGAAGTAGTCGAACTTCAGCGCGAGCACCTCCTCGATGGTGCGGCCCGTGTTCACGGCGAAGGAAAACACGTCGCCGAGCACCTCGGCCTTGGGATATCGCTTGTCCTTCGGATTCAGCCCGGCCGAGGTGAACACCGCCTTGATGAGATCCTCCTGGTCCTCGCGGTCCATGATGGAGAACCCGGCGCGGAAGCCGGCCTCGGGCGCGTGGCGGCGCAGGAGCCGGTTGCCGACGGAATGGAAGGTGCCGCCCCAGATGCCGGCGGAAGCTTCCGGCGCGAGGGCGGAAACGCGGTCGAGCATCTCGCGCGCGGCCTTGTTGGTGAAGGTGAGCAAGAGGACCTGCGAGGGCAGCACCCCATTCTCGAGCAGGTAGGCCACCCGGTAGGTGAGCGTGCGCGTCTTGCCCGAGCCGGCCCCGGCGATGACGAGCGCCGGCCCCGGCTGGGCGACGACGGCGGCGCACTGCTGCTCGTTGAGCGAGGCGGTATAGTCAATTCGCAGCCCGGCCGGCGCGGCGGGCTTGCGGAGGGTGTAGGTGCGGGCCATCGGCGGCCGGGAAGAAGGCGGGGCGACAGGCGCGGTGCAAGCGGGTTTGGCGGCTTGAACGCGCGGCTGGCGCGATGGCCCCGCAAATGTGTTCCGCTGAATCGTCGCGCTTTTCGGTGGACGCGATGGAAGGTTTGCGCTGGGCTGAGCGCCGCTGAATCATTTCCTATGTCCGCCCGCACCGCCCCCCCGGCCGCAATCATCGACGCTGGCCCGAAGCCTCCGCCCACCGCCTCCGAGATCGCCGCGTGGATTATCGCGGGAGTGGTCCTGGTGGCCGTCCTGCCGCTCCACCTGCTCTCGGCGCTCTTCGCGGGATTGCTCGTTTATGAGCTGACCCACCTGATCGCGCCCAAGATGCAGCGGCGCCTCACCACGCGCGCCAACGCGCGGGCGCGCCTCTTCGCGGTGATGATCCTCGCCACCGTCATCATCGGCGGCCTTTCCCTGGCGGTCTTTGGCGCGATCCACTTCTTCCGCTCCGACGCCGGCAGCATCCCCGCGCTGCTGGAGCGGCTGGCCAAGATCATCGACGACACGCGCGGCATGGTGCCGCCGTCCATCGCCGACAAGCTGCCGGCGGACATCGACGACCTGCGCGAGATCACTTCCGGCTGGCTGCGCGACAACAAGCAGCAAGTGCAGGGGATGGCCACCTCGGCCGGCAAGACGCTCCTGCACCTCTTCCTCGGGATGGTGATCGGCGGGATCATTGCCCTGCGCACCGTCGAGCGCGTGCGGCCGGACGGCCCGCTCTCGCACGCGCTCACCGAGCGCGCCGCGCGGCTGGGCGACTCATTCCGCCGCGTGGTGTTTGCGCAGGTGCGGATCTCGGCGCTGAACACGATCTTCACCGCCATCTACCTGGGCGTCGTGCTGCCGGCCTTTGGCATTCGCCTGCCGCTTCTCACCACGCTGATCGGCGTCACCTTTTTCGCGGGCCTGCTGCCGGTGGTCGGCAACCTGATCTCCAACGCGCTCATCGTGATCGTGAGCCTTTCCTACTCGCTGCCGGTGGCGCTCGCCTCGCTGGGCTTCCTCGTGATCATCCACAAGCTCGAGTATTTCCTGAACGCCCGCATCGTGGGCACGCAGATCCATTCCAGCGCCTGGGAGCTGCTCATCGCCATGGTGGTGATGGAGACGGTCTTCGGGCTTGCGGGCCTTGTGGCCGCGCCGGTGTATTACGCCTACCTCAAGCGCGAGCTGGAAGACCGCCAGCTTCTCTGAGGCATCGGTCCGCGCGCGGGCCGCGCCAGCGGCGTTGATGGGGAATGGAGCCTTTCCCCGCCGACCGCCGCCACGCCGGCTTGCTCGCGCCCGTCTCCGCGCTGCGCCATTCCCGCGACCTGGGCATCGGCGACATCCAGGCGGCCCGCGATGCCCTCGACTTCTGCGCCGAGCTCGGGTTCGGCGTGCTGCAGATCCTGCCGGTCCACGAGACGCTGGGCGACCCCAGCCCTTACAACCCGGTCTCGGCGCACGCGCTGTCCCCGGCGTTGCTCTCGCTGACGCCGGCGGAGGTGCCCGGCCTGACTCCCGAGATTCTGGAGCGATGCGCGCCGGAGGAAGTCGTTGCCCCGCTGCGCGCCGCCGGCCGGGTCCAACACGACATCGTCCACGCGCTCAAGCTCCGCGTGCTTCTCGCCGCGCACGAGGCCTTCCGCGTCTCGGGCAGCGCGATTCTGCGCCGGGAATTTCTCGCCTTCCAGGCGGCGCGCGTCGCGTGGCTTCCCGCGTGGACGCTCTTTCGCCTGCTGGCCGAGGAACACGAGCAAGGCCCCGACTGGTCCGCTTGGCCCTCGGAATGGCGCGACCCAGCCGCCGCCGAGCGATGGATGAATGGCCATCCGGCCCGCGATTCTCTCCGCTGCAAACGCGACGGCTTTGCCTACGTCCAATGGGCAGCGTGGCGGCAGTGGCTGGCGGTGCGCGCGCATGCCCAGGCGCGGGGCGTGCGGCTCATGGGCGAACTGCCCTTCGGCGTGGCGCGCGGGAGCGCCGAGACGTGGGCGCGGCCGGACCTGTTCGAGATGGAATGGAACATGGGCTCGCCGCCGCTTGCCGCCTTCGACACGGACGAGGCTTCCAAACGGCTGGGCCAGAATTGGGGCTTTCCGCCCTATCGTTGGGAGAGGCATCGCGCCGAGGGATTCGCTTGGCTGCGCGCCCGCCTCCGCGGCGAGCGACAGTTCTTTCACCTGTGCCGCATCGACCATCTGCGCGGCTACTTTCGCTCCTGCCAATTCCCGTGGGCGGGTGGGGAAACACACGCCGAGTTCTCCCGCTTGGACGAGGCCGAAATCCGCGTCCGCACCAATGGCCGCTGGCCGCGCTTCGTGCCGGGGCCGGACCACGCTCCTGCCCCAAACGACGCGCAGGGCCGCGAGCTGATCGCCGTGCTGCGAGAGGCCGCGGGCGACATGTTCCTGGTCGCCGAGATCATGGGCGAGCTGCCGCCCTACCTCACCCGCGCGCTGGAGGATCTCGCCGTGCCGAGCCTCGTTTTCCCACAGCTCGAGCGCGCGGGCGACGGCTCGCTCCGGCCGCCGGCGGAATACCGCCCGCTGGCCCTCGCCGCGTGGGCGAACCACGACCACGCGCCACTCGCCGTCCTCTACCAGCGCCTCCGCACCGCGGCGGCGAGCGACCCATCCGGCGAAGCTGCGCGTGATCTTCGCGAATTGCTTCGCTTCGCCGGCTGGACGGCTGCGCCACCGCCGGAGCTAGAGGCCCCCTTGCTCGCCGCCTTTCAGAAGTTGCTCCTCGCATCGCCCTGCTTCCTCGCGGCGCTCATGACGAGCGACCTCCTCGGCTCGACGCAACGCTTCAACCTGCCCGGCACGCACGGTCCGGAGGCTTGGGCCGAGCGTCTGCCCGCGCCTCTCGCCGAGCTGGCGCGCGATCCGGTTCTCGGCCCGCGGATCACCACCGCGGCGAGCCTGGTCCGGGAATCCGGCCGGATGCTTCCCTCGACCGCCGTCGCTGGGTAGGCTGGACCTGTGCGCACCGTCGTCATCCCTGATCTGCACCACCACACCACGGTGGCAGACCGCATCCTCGCCTGGGCGGAGCCGTATGGGCGCGCGGTGTTCCTCGGCGACTACTTCGATGACTTCGACGACACGCCCGCGATGGCCGCGGACACCGCGCGTTGGGTCCGTGCGCGCCTGGCGGATCCACGCCACACACTGCTCTGGGGCAATCACGATCTGCCCTACGCCTTCCCCGATAATCACGACCTCGGCTGCCCCGGCTTCACTTGGGAAAAGCACGCCGCCATCGCCGCCGTCCTCCGCCCCCGCGATTGGTCCGCGCTCCGCCTTCACGCGTGGGCCGGGCCGTGGCTCCTCTCGCACGCGGGCCTGGACCGCGCGCTGCTGCCGGCCGACGCGCCGACCTCGCTGGCCGAGTGGCTGCGCGAGACCGAGGCCGAGGCCCTCTCCGCGGCGCGCCACGGGTGGTCGCACCCCTTCACCGCGAGCGGCTGGTGCCGCGGCGGCCGCCGTCCGATCGGCGGCCTGACGTGGCGCGACTGGCGCTCCTTCGAGCCGGTGCCCGGAGCCTGTCAGATCGTCGGCCACACGCCCTCGCGCCACGAGGCGCTGCGCCGCAAGGACGCCCCGGGCAGCCGAAACTTTTGCGTGGATCACCACCACACCGGCCAGACCTTCGTCCTGATCGACGAGGACGGCAGCGCCGCCTTCCACGCGATGGGCAAGGACGGCCTGGCGCGCCCGCTGGCCGAGGCGCGGCCGGCGGGCACTTGAGCATTGAAGGGTGGAATCTCACACCTATCCTGCGGCATGACCTGGAACGAAGTTTGCGAAGATCCCGCGCTGGCCGACTTGCCTTACAAGATCGAACTGAATCGCTTCGGGCAGATCATCATGAGTCCAGCCAAGAACGACCATTACCTGATGGCCGCCAAAACCACCGGCCTGCTGCGTGAGCTGGCACCGGCCGGGCAGGTATTCGGCGAGTGCGCGGTGCAGACTTCCGATGGCGTGAAGGCGCCGGACGCCGCCTGGATTTCCCGCCGCCGCTTTGCTGCGCAAAAGGGACAACCCGTTTTTACCACGGCCCCCGAAATCTGCGTGGAAGTTCTCTCGCGCTCCAACAGTCGCGTCGAAATGGAAGGCAAGCGCTCGCTCTATTTCGCCCGCGGTGCCGAGGAAGCCTGGGAGATCAGCGCAAAGGGCGCGGTGTCGTTCTACGGCCCCGAGGGCAAGCGGGAGACATCGCTGATTTGCCCGAAGTTTCCGCGGCAACTGCCGGGCGTCTGAGCCGCCTACGCCCCGCGTTTCACGAGCAGCGAGCGGCCGGTCATCTCCGCGGGCGCGGGCAGGCCGAGGAGCTGGAGGAGCGTCGGGGCCACGTCGGCCAGGATGCCGTCGCGCACGGTCCAGTCGGGCGAGTCGGCGGCCACATAGACGCAATGGACGAGGTTCGTGGTGTGCGCGGTGTTCGGCGAGCCGTCGGGGTTGATCTCGTATTCGCAGTTGCCGTGGTCGGCGGTGACGAGGGCCTTGCCGCCGAGGGCCAGCGTCTTCTCGATCACCTGCCGCACGGCGTCGTCAATGGTTTCCACGGCGGCGATGGCGGCGGGCACCACGCCGGTGTGGCCCACCATGTCGGGATTGGCGAAGTTGAGGATCACGAGGTCGAACTCGGGCAGCCGATCCACCACGCGGCGCGTGACCTCCGGCGCGCTCATCTGCGGCTTCTTGTCGTAGGTGGGCACCTCCTTGGGCGAGGGCACGATCACGCGCTCCTCGCCGGGGAACTGCGTCTCGACGCCGCCGTTGAAGAAGTAGGTGACGTGCGGGTATTTCTCCGTCTCGGCGATGCGGAGCTGGCGCAGGCCGGCCGCGCTCACCACCTCGCCGAGGATGCGCGCGAGCGACTGCGGCGCGAAGACCGCCGGGCAGCCGTAGGTGTGGTCGTATTCCGTGAGCGTGACGTAGTGAATCTTCGGCCGCGGCCCGCGGCGGTCGAAGCCGGCGAAGTCGTCGCGCAGAAACGCCAGCGAGAGCTGCCGCGCCCGGTCGGCGCGGAAGTTGAAGAAGAGCACCACGTCGCCGTCGCGCACGCGGCGCTCGTCGGGATGCACGCCGGCGGGAATGATCGGCTGGAGAAACTCGTCCGTCTCCCCCGCGGCGTAGCGCTTCCTCATCGCCTCGATGAGGTCGCCCTCGGCGCGCTCGCCGCGGCCCAGGACGATGGCGTCCCAGGCGAGCTGGTTGCGCTCCCAGCGTTGGTCTCGGTCCATCGCGAAGTAGCGGCCGATCACCGTGGCGATGCGGGCGCCGCTGGGCTGGAGCCGCGCCAAAACGTCCGCGAGGTAGCCCGCGCCGCCGGTGGGCGAGGTGTCGCGGCCGTCCGTGATCGCGTGGACGAGAATGTCGCCCACGCCCGCGTCGTGCGCCGCCTGGGCGAGGGCGATGAGATGGTCCTGGTGCGAATGCACCCCGCCGTTCGAGAGCAAGCCGAGCAGGTGCAGGCGCGTGCCCTTCGCCTTCGCGAAGGCGTCCTGGAGCACCGCGTTCCGCGCGAACTCCCCCTCCGCGATGGCCTTGTTGATGCGCGAAAGGTCCTGCCACACGATGCGGCCGGCGCCGAGGTTGAGGTGGCCCACCTCCGAGTTGCCCATCTGGCCGTCGGGCAAGCCCACGTCGTGGCCGCTGGCCGAGAGGTGGCCCCACGGATACGTCTCGTAGAGATGGTGATGGAAGGGCGTGCGCGCCAGCAGCGTGGAATTGCCGTCGCGCTGGGCGGTCGCCTCGCCGCCGGGGTTGATGCCCCAGCCGTCGCGGATGATGAGGAGGACGGGGTGCTTCATGGGCAAACTCGAAGTTCGAAACTCGAAACTCGAAACAAGCGCCGAAAAAGGAAAGCTCCGCAAGCCACCAAGCGGCGAGCGTGCGGGCAGGCTTTCGGCGCCGCGGGTTTTCGGGCCTTGTTTCGAGTTTCGAGGTTGCCGCTGCCTGGGGAAGTTTTCTTGAGCGGCTATCTCGCTTCACTCGGTTCGAGTTTCGGGTTTCCTTCCGGCCCTCCATGATGAAACGCCGCAACCTCGCGCTCGCCCTCGTGCTCATCGGGCTCTTCCTCGCGGCCGGCCGCGTGTATTTCCGCAACTACGCGCGCCAGAAGCCCTTCGCGGTGATCCTCTTCGTCACCGAGGGCCTCACGCCCGCCCGCCTCGCCGCCGCGCGCCAGTATGCCGGCGGCTCCGACGCGCGCCTGGCCATGGAATACTTCCCCCGCGTCGGCCTGCTGCGCGCCGCCGGGGCCGACTACGCCGTGCCCGATACCGCCGCCGCCGCCACCGCGCTCGCCACCGGCCGGCTGGCAAACCTCCGCGCCGTCGGCATCGACGCCGAGGGCCGCGAGCCCGTCACCCTCCCCGACCACGCCCTCTCCGCCGGCCGCGAGGAAGAGCCCGAAGAGCACGAGGGCGCGCGCGAGGGCGAAGCGTTGACGTTGGCCGCCGGACAGGTTGCGCGCTCCTGCGCCCACGCGTCCGTCGAGGCCGCCGGGAACGGCGCGCACGACGTCGTCGAGCGCGAGCGCAACCACCGCACGCGGCCCGCGCCGTGGTCGACGGCGGCGGCGCCAACTCGGCCCTGTGGCTGCGGAGCGCCGCCAGCATCCTCGACCGGCCGCTCGATGTCAGCGCAGACGCCGATGTCGGTGCGGCGCTCGGCGCCGCCCGCCTCGGCATGGCGGCCGCCCTCGGCGGCGATCCGGTCCGCCTCATGCCCGCGCCCGCCGTCGCGGCGACTTTCGATCCCGACCCCGCGCTCGTGCCGGCTTATGCCGACGCCTATGAGCGCTATCGGGCCCTGTACCTGCTCGCGAGGGCCGGCGCTCCGCGCGTCTGATAGCGGCGGTTACTCCCATCTTGAAAGCCGATCGCGGAACCCGCGTCATGCCAAACCCAATCGTCTGGTGACGAGATCGGCCAAAGCCAGCGAAGCGGTGATCCCCGGCGATTCGATTCCGTACATCGCGACGTAGCCAGCGGCGCCCGTCTCGTCCGGACCTTGCACAAGGAAATCGGCGGCGGCGTGCCCCGGGCCGACCACTTTCGGGCGCACGCCGGCATATTCGGGCTGGAGGGGACCGGCGGGCAGTGCGGGCCAATAGCGGCGGATGGCAGCATAGAACCCCTAGGCGCGGGCCGGGTCGACCCGGTAGTCGATCGCGTCCACCCACTCGACATCCGGACCGAAGCGGGCTCGACCGGCGAGGTCAAGCGTCAGGTGGGTGCCGAGACCGGCGGCGGACGGCACGGGATACACGAGATGGCGGGCAGGAGCCCCACCCGCCAGGCCGAAATAGCTGCCTTTGCAAAGATGGCGTTGGGGAATGGGGTCCGGCGGGAGACCCGCGATGGTCTGGGAGACGTTCCAGGCGCCGAGGCCGGCGGCGTTGATCAGAAAGCGGGTCTTCAACTCCAGAGGCTCGTCGCCACCGAGGTGGATCACCACACCCCCTGCCGTGACCGCGCCGCCGAGCACGGGCGTCCGCAGCGCCAGCGTGGCCCCGGCCATTTCGGCATCATGGCGGTAGGCCAGCATCAAGGCATGCGTATCGACGATGCCGGTCGACGGGGACAGAAGAGCGGCCCGTCCCGCCAGCGCAGGCTCCAGTTCCGCCAGCCTACGGCTTCCGATGACTTCGATATCGTCAACGCCATTGTCTCGGGCTCGCGCTGCGATGCCGTCTAGCGCAACAGTATCCGCGTCATCGGCGGCGACGACCAGCTTGCCGCAGCGCCGATACGGAACCTGCCGCGCCTCGCAATAGGCGTAAAGCCTGCGCCGTCCCGCGACGCACAGGGCGGCCTTAAGCGAGCCCGCGGGATAGTAGAGGCCGGCGTGGATCACCTCGCTGTTGCGCGAGCTGGTCTCGGTGCCGATCGCGTCGGCGCGGTCGATGACGAGGGTCTCGAGGCCGGCCATGGCGAGCCGGCGCGCCGCGGCGAGGCCGACGACGCCGGCTCGCCATGGC
>CALMOL010000443.1 GCA_937871685.1 uncultured Verrucomicrobiota bacterium | reverse complement strand
GAGCTGTGGATGCTCTCTGGGTGGTGCTCAAATGAGAGTTGCCGCGACGTGCCGCTACTCTGGCGACAGCAACTCTCGATTGAGCACTACCGCTCTCTGTTCGGCTTGGCTGGCGCGCATACCACGGGAGCCGTCGCGCCGCATTTCTGGACGCGTCTGCCATCCTCCATCCTCTCGGTCCCCCTCGCCTCCTCTCCTCACGCCGCGGCCGGCGCCGGGCGACGCAGCTCGGCGAGCCACCCGGCCACCTGCGGCCAGAGGGAAGTGAGCGCCACCGTTAGAAACCCGCCGGTGAGCAACGCGAGAAAGATCACACCTCCCCACACCGCGTGCTCCCACGAGATCCAGAGCAGGCGCGCAAAATGCACCGCGAAGGCCAGCTCCAGCGCGGGCACCAGCCACATCGCGGCCGCGCGGTAGCGGCGGGAGGAGATCTTTGTCGCCGCGGCATCGGCGGCGCTCGGAGGGCCATCCCCCCGCTTCGGCGTGCGCACGAAGCCGCTCTCGATGCCGAAGAGCGCCTCCAGCACGGCCTTGGCGTTGTTCACCGCGAGGCCCATGCCCACGGCCAGCGCGAGCGGCAGCCACAGCATGTCGCGCTTCCACGTCTGGGGATAGAGAGCGCGCTGGGCGGCCACGTAGAACACGGCCACCGAGAGCGACGCCGCGATGAACACCGGCAAGTCCAGGAACACCAGCCGCTCCCAGCCGGAGCCGCCGCCGGCCAGCGGGTCGAGCAGCAGGCACAAGCAGACCAGCGAAAGAAACGCGAAATTCGAGCCCAGGTGCACGAAGGCCTCCAGCTTCAGCGTCCACGGCAGGGGCGCGCGCCAGATGCGCGGCAGGAGCTTGCGGCACACCTGGATGGAGCCCTTGGTCCAGCGGTGCTGCTGGCTCTTGAAGGCCGGCATGTCCGGGGGCAATTCCGCGGGCGTTTCCACGTCGGGCAGGAAGAGGAATTTCCAGCCGGCGAGCTGGGCGCGGTAGGAGAGGTCCAGGTCCTCGGTGAGCGTGTCGTGCTGCCAGCCGCCGGCTTGCTCGATGGCGGACTTCCGCCACAGGCCGGCGGTGCCGTTGAAGTTGAAGAAGCGTCCCGAGCGCGAGCGCGCCGTCTGCTCGAGCAGCAGGTGGCCGTCGAGGAAGATGCTCTGCGCGCGCGTGAGCCACGAGTCGCGGCGGTTGAGGTGACCCCAGCGCGTTTGCACCATGCCCACCTTTTCGTCGGTGAAATAATCGACCGTCTTGCGCAGCAGGTCGCGCCCCGGCACGAAGTCGGCATCGAGGATGAGGATGAATTCGCCCGTGGCCTGGCGCTGGCCGAACTCCAGCGCGCCGGCCTTGAACCCCACGCGGTCCGGCCGGAGCAGGAGCTTGGCGTCGATGCCCCTGGCGCGCAAGGCGGCCACGCCGCGCGCGGAAAGCTCGCGCGTCTCGTCGGTGGAATCATCGAGCACCTGCACCTCCAGCTGGTCCGCCGGCCAGTCCAGCTCGCCCACCGCGCGCAGGAGGCGCTCCACCACGCAGCGCTCGTTGAAGAGCGGCAGCTGCACCGTCACCCGGGGCGGCTCCGCGAAGCGCCGGGCCGGGGCGGCGGATGCCCCCCGGTGCTTCCGGTAGAGGTGCAGGATCCAATAGCGATGGAGCCCGAAGAGGCAGAACACCGCCACCACCACCGCGTAGCACGCCGTCCACCAAGGAGAAAAGGAGGCGCCGAAAAAACCGTCGAGCATAAGGATGGAGTCGCCGCCGCCGGCCGGATGGTGCGCGCCGAGGCGCGGCGGCCAGGACTGGGGCGAGGCGGTGGAATTTGGGCCGGGTAATAAGGGGGCGAATGCCCCAGGGTCAAGCCGGGGGACTGAAGGCCGAGAGGATGGAAGATGCTGGATGGCAGGAAGCACCTCCCGCCATGCGGCCGCTCCAGCCGCGAGGAACGCCCCCTGCCGTCCTCCATCTTCCATCCTCTCGGCCTTCAGCCTCTCGGCCCCTCCCGCGTTCTTCTCACGTTCACAATTCTTTCCGCTGCGATTTGGTTGGGACGCGCAATGTTTGCCCCCGTGATCCCGCTGCTCCTCCGCCCCGTGTCGCTGCTCGCCGCGTTGCTCGTGGCCGCGATAGCGGCGGCGGCAGACATCCCCAAGGACCTCGTGGACGATCCCGTGGTGCGCGAGGAGCTGGGCGTCAACGAGTTCACCGCACCGTCCATCTCCAAGATCATGGCCGACTTGGAGGCGCTCAAGCCGTCCCTGCCGGCCGGCGCGCTGGACAAGACGCGGCTCAGCCCGCTGCCGGACAACCGCTTCCAGCTCGCGCTCGGCTTCGGCGCGCTGCTCGCCGACGGCTTCCTCATGGTGCAGGCCGAGCAGGCCGACGGCTTTACCGACGTCGGCCGCGCGCTCCTGGCGCGCGCCAGCGCGCTGGGCGTGGACCGCGAGCTCCTGCGCCGGTCCAAGGCGCTGAGCGAGCTGGCCGAGAAGCGCCGCTGGCCCGCGCTGCGCAAGGAACTCGGCGCCGCGCAGCGCGAGGTGGAAAACGGCCTCGTGCGCCTGCGCGACGAGGTCATCGCGCACTTCATCGCGCTGGGCGGCTGGCTGCGCGGCCTGGAAGCCGCCGCCGCCGCCGTGGAGGCCGACTACACGCCCGAGCGCGCCGCCCGCCTGATCCGGCCCGACCTGCTCGAATACTTCATCACCCGCCTCGACGAGACCGGCCTCGGCGGCGCGCGCGGCACCGCGCTGCTGCGGCGCGTGTCGGGCGACCTCAAGAGCCTCCACGTCCTCATGCGCTCCGGCTTGACGAAGGAGGACCTGCCGCGGGTGCGCGAGATCGTGGGCGAGCTGAACGCCGCCGTGGTTTCCGCGAAGGGCGGACGCTGAACCGCTTGCCGGCGCGCCCCCGCGTGCTCCTTTCTCCTTCCGGCGGCCAGCCGATGATCGCCGGCGGCGGAGGCTTGCCTTCGCCCGCCGGAGGAAAGTCCGGACACCGCAAGGCAGCGCGCCGCGCCGACAGCGCGGGGACCGCATGGCTCAAGCCTGCGGCCACAGAAAGTGTCACAGAAAACATACCGCCGACGAACCCGCGAGGGCGCGCCGGCAAGGGTGAAAAGGCGGGGTAAGAGCCCACCGCCCGGCGCGCGAGCGCCGGGGCAAGACAAACCTCGCGCGGTGCAAGACAGAACAGGAGGCACGGCCCGCCTGGCCGCCGTCCGCCGAAAGGCGGCGGCAACCTCCGGGTATTAGTCGCACCCCGTTTCGGCGGGGGCGCGCGTCGCTTGCGGCGCGCGCAGAGAAATGATCATCCGGGACGCGTCCGCGAGGGCGTGCCCTCGACAAAATCCGGCTTACGCGCTGGCCGCCGGGCTTTTCTTTCCGCGCCTCGCCCGCTACCACGCGGGCAAATGACAACTCCCCTTCCCGCACGCTCGGTTCTGCCTCATGCTCGGCATCGCCAGATCCACGAGTGGATGGGATGGCGAGACGGGCGTGGGCAGCGCCGGCCTCTCGGCGCGAGTTATGGAGACCGCCCCGCTTCCCAAGGTGGCCGCGTTGCCAGACCATGGCTCTCTTCGGGTGCTCCCCCGAGCCCGCCCCCGGGGACGAAACGATCCACTTCCAAAGTGAAACGTCGGACTTTCAAGGTCTGCAATTCCACTTTCAAAGTCTGCGCGCGCACTTTGAAAGCTTGCGCTCAAACAAAAAAAGTCTGCGCACGCACTTCAAAAGTCTGCGCCCAGACTTTGAAAGTCTGCGGTTCCACTTTTTTTGTTTGCGCGCAGAGCTTAAAAGCTTGCGCTTCCACTTTCAAAGTCTGCGCTCGCACAAAAAAAGTGCGCCGTTGCACTTTGAAAGTGCGCGCTTCCACCACCGGAGTGGAGGCACAAGGCGCGGAAGCGGAAGGATCCAGGTTCAAGATGGCCGCGCGCACCTGCCAGGTGGAAGCTTCCACTTCTGAAGGAAAGCATTTCACCGCAGCCGTGGAAGCTTCCACTTGGCGAGTCGAAGATCCCCCTCTCGAGGCGCACGCTTTCACCTGCGGAGTGCCGCCTTGCAGCGCGATAGCTCCCCGCCGCTATCCTGGATGGGCTCGGTCGGCTCGGGCCTGTGCCTTCGTCGGCGCAAGACGCGGAGGAAGGTGGCGCGCGGCCGGTTTTTCCTACCTTGCGGCGGCATGACCCTCCCCCCGCGATCTTTCCTTCGCCCGGCGTTCGGGCTGATTCTTTCCTCCCTCGCCTTCGTCGCGCCCGTCTCGGCGGCCGAGGCGCCGGCTCTGGGAACACCAGCCGTCACGTTGCGCCCGCCGCCGGCCGTGACCGGGGCGAACGCGCTCGTGCTGGAAGAGGTTGCCCGCGCAAGCCGAGGCGGGGGCTATTCCGTGGCGGGCGGAGCCTCGCAGCGCCTGGCCACGGCGTTCGCTTCCGGCGGGGCGCTGCAGCCGGGATACTCCACGCCAAGCTTCTGCTCGGGCGCCACCTACGTCGTTTTCGCGCGCGTGGCCGGCCGGCTCGCCGGTGGCTCCGAGGCTGATCGCCAGCGGCTGGCCAGCGCGCTGGCCGTCACGGGCCAAGTGGACGGCGTGGGCGTGTGGGGCCGCTGGAACGCCAATGGCCCCGGCACCGCCGCGCTCTTTCACGAGTCGCGCATCGGCTACAACTTTTCCGCGTGGGACCAGGCGCGCCCGGGCGACTTCGCCAAGCTCTTTTGGAACGACCAGATCGGCGTGAAGGAGCGCGGCCATTCCGTGATCTTCCTCGGTTTGGAGAACGGACCCGACGGCAAGGAGCACGTTCGGTTCTGGTCCTCGAACAAGCCCGGCGGCTACGGCGAAAAGAGCGTGCCGCTTTCCGCCGTGAAGCGCGTGATCTTCTCGCGCCTGCATCCCTCGCCGCGCCTGGAGAGCTTGGCGCGCCTGCGGGCGGCGGATCCTTACCTCGCCTCGCTGAACCGCGTGGCCACCACGGCCACGGACGTTTCCGATCGCATCGGGTGCACCATTCATTGAGGTGCCTTGTCGTGGAGCGGCTCTGCCCGCGCACGCGGCAAGCGCCGCCGCTACAACGCGGCCACGAGCGCGCGGCGGAGCAGGTCGAGCGCGGCCTGGGTGGCGAGATGCTTGAGCGTTTCGCGGTCGCGCTGCGGGAAGCGGCGGTGCTTGACGGCGAGGTCTTCCGCGCGCGGCCCGGCGAGCGCGAAGAACACGGTGCCCACGGGCTTCTGCTCGGTGCCGCCGCCCGGGCCGACCAAGCCCGTGGTGGCCAGGGCGAAATCCGTGCCGAGCAGCCGCCGCGCGCCCGCGGCCATCGCGCCGGCGGTCTCGGCGCTCACCGCGCCGTGGGCGGCGAGGATCTCGCGCGGCACGTCCAGCAGGCGCTCCTTGGCGGCGGCGGCGTAGGGCGTCAGGCCGCCGAGGAAGACGGCGGACGCGCCGGGCACGTTTGTGATGCGGTGCGCGAGGAGGCCGCCGGTGCAGGATTCCGCCGCCGCCAGCGTGCGGCTCTGCGCGCGCAGGAGGCGGACGATCACTTCCTCCAGCGCCTCGTTCGTCTCGGTGGCGACGTGCTCGAGCAGCCCCGGCGTGGCGCGCACGAGCGCGGCGGCGGCCTCGACTTCCGCCTCCGGGCCGATGAGCCGCAGGTCCACTTCCATCGAGCGCGCGCAGTATCCGACCTCGAGGGCCGGGTGGGCCGCCAGGATGCGGTCGCCGACCATTTCCTCGACCTGTGACTCCCCGATCCCGATGACGCGGAACAGGCGCATCGTCGGCGGTGGCCCGGACGCGGCGGCGTCGCGCAGCGCGCGCAGGCGCGGCAGCAGTTCCGCCTCGACCATGGGGCGCAGCTCGCGCGGCGGGCCGGGGAGGAGGAAGAGATGAGGAATGGCGGGGAGGATGGCAGGAGTGGACTGACC
>CALMOL010000442.1 GCA_937871685.1 uncultured Verrucomicrobiota bacterium | reverse complement strand
GGCAGGTGCTTTTGTGGCGTTGGGGGGAGGAGTAGGAGGCGTCGCGGAGGCGGCCGGCCGGGTGGGGCCGAAGATGACGGTGGGGGGGTCTTGGTGGAGGTCGGAGAGGCGAACGAGGTTGTCCTTGAGCCAGGTGCGGTAGGGCTGGCGGCGGGCGAGGTCTTCCTTGATCTCGCGGTCGCGCAGGACTTTTCCGGCCACGGTGTCCACGGCGATCATTTCGCCGGGGCCCAAGCGGCCTTTTTCGATGACGCGGGCGTCGGAGATCCGCACGGAGCCGGACTCGGAGCCGAGGGCGAGGACGCCGTCCTCGGTGAGCTTGTAGCGCGAGGGGCGCAGGCCGTTGCGGTCGAGGCTGGCGGCCACGGTGCGGCCGTCGGTGAAGACGAGCGCGGCGGGGCCGTCCCACGGCTCGTTGAGGCAGGAATGGTATTCGTAGAAGGCGCGCAGCTCGGGCGAGGTGTCGGGGTCGGCGCGCCAGGCGGGCGGCACGAGCATCGTCATCGCGTGGAGCAGCGGGCGGCCGCTCATGAGGAGGGCCTCGAGCGCGTTGTCGAGCGAGGCGGAATCGGAGCCGCCGGGCTGGAGGATGGGGCGCAGGAAGCGGATGTCGTCGCCCCAGAAATAGTCGCGCCGCAGCTCGGCCTCGCGGGCGTGCATCCAGGCGCGGTTGCCGCGGATGGTGTTGATCTCGCCGTTGTGCGCGAGCAGGCGGAAGGGCTGCGCGAGGGGCCAGGTGGGGAAGGTATTGGTGGAGTAGCGCTGGTGATAAACGCAGAGCGCGGTGTCGTAGAGGGGCGAGGCGAGGTCGCGGTAGAATTTTTCCAGCGCGGTGGAAACGAAGAGGCCCTTGTAGGCGAGGGTGCGCGCGGAGAAGGAGGGGATGGAGAAGTTCTCGATCTTGTCGCCGGCGGCGCGCTGCTCGATCTCGTTGCGGGTGAGGAAGAGGCGGCGCTCGTAGTCGTCGTCGCTCATGCCCCAGGGGCGGCCGACGAGGACTTGCTCGAGGCGCGGCATGGTGCGGCGGGCCTTGTCGCCGAGGACGCCGAGGGCCACGGGCACGTCGCGCCAGCCGAAGACGATGAGGCCGCGCGAGGCGAGGACTTCCTCGGTGATGGCCTTGGCGCGGGCCTGGGCGTAGGCGTTGTCGTGCGGGAAGAAGAAGAAGCCCACGCCGAGGTCGCGCTCGGTGTAGAGCTCGCGGCCGAGGCGGGCGAGGTCGGGCGCGAAGAGCTTGTGCGGGATCTGGGTGAGGACGCCGGCGCCGTCGCCGGTGCGCGCGTCGGCGTCGAGCGCGCCGCGGTGGGCGAGGTTGCAAAGGGAGGCCAAGCCCTGGCGGAGGATGGTATTGGAGCGGCGGCCGGAAACCTGCGCGATGAAGCCGACGCCGCAGGCGTCATGCTCATGGGCGGAATCCCAAAGCGAGCCGGCGGCGCGGGCGTGCGGAAAAGACGCGTTCAC
Organism: uncultured Verrucomicrobiota bacterium; assembly: GCA_937871685.1. GTDB lineage: Bacteria > Verrucomicrobiota > Verrucomicrobiia > Chthoniobacterales > SZAS-18 > SZAS-18. The sequence continues at coordinate 8,901 of CALMOL010000442.1, read as the reverse complement.
AGAAACATCAGAATTCGAGGGCCTCCGACGGGACGCGGGGATGCCGGCGATCAAGTCCGATCAAGAGCCAGGCGAAGGAAAGCTGTTGTTACCGGTTTGCGCCTGTAACGCGGTGGCACGTGAATCACGGCCAATGCAGTCTCGCCGGCCGAGAATCAGCGCATCACGGAATCGAGCAACTCACGCTCCTCGGGGCGGAGGCGGGCGCGGGGAACCCGCTCGGCCTCGGCGCGGGCCTCGGTCGTGAATCCGTTGGCCTTCAGCGCGGCGGCGTGGACGGCGCGCGCGGCCGGCGTCCAGGCTTGCTCGGGGATGGTGATGCCGCGGAAGACGCCCAGCGCGTCCGCGTTGCGGCCGAGGCGCTGGCAGGCGAGCGCGAAGGTGGTGCGGTGCGGCAGGCTCGACGGGTTGTCCTTCATGAGCTGCTCGGCCGTGGCGGCGGCGGCATCCAGCGCCTCGCCGCGCAGGGCGGAGAGGTAGGCGTCGTCGTTCTGGAGCGGGGCGTCGTTCGGCCACAAGGCGAGCATGGCGCGGACTTGGCGGTGGAGGCGCGCGGTGTCGGGGCGCTCGGAGAGGAAGCGCAGGAGCGTTTCCTGGGCGGGGCGCGACTCGGGAGCCAATTCAACGGCGGCGCGCAGGGCGGCCTCGGCCGTGGGGGTCGCGCCGGAGCGCTCGGCGTAGCGGGCGAGCAGGAGGAGCTTGTCGGCGTTGCCCTGCGCGGTCTTGAGGGCGCGCGCCCAGCGGTTGTCGGCCCCGAGCGTCTCGCCCATCTGCCCGAGCGCGCGGGCGAGATACATTTCCTGCACGAGGGGATCGAGCGGGAAGCGCTGGCTTTCGAGCTCGCGACGCACCTCCGCCCAGCGGCCCAATCCGCCGAGGGCATCGAAGCGCGCGAGGTAAAGCTCGCTGGAATCGGACGCGCGCGCCGCGGGAACCAGCTGGAGCGTCCTTTCCCACTCGTTCTTTTCGTTGAGCCACTGCGCGAGGCGCGCGAGGGCCTCGGCGTCCTGGCCCTGGCCGAGAAGGGCGATGGCCCGGGCGATGATCTCGTCGCGCCGAGCCGGTGCATCGCGCAATTCCAAGTCCAGCGCGATGAGGCGGTGGATCGGCGTGGCCGCGGGGTGATTGGCAAGCAGGGCGATCAATTCCGCGGACGGAAGGCGGTCGATGGCGCCGGGCGGGCGCCGCACTTCCCACAGGAGGGCCTCCAGCGAGGCCGGGCCGGTGGAGCGGGCGAGGGCTTGAAGCTCGCGGACGGCCTCGGCGCGACCGCGCGGCGAACTCAGCGAGAGGAGCACCTGCGCGGCGGCGAAGCGCTCCCGCGGGGCAGCCTTTGCGGCCGGGTCCAGGATCTTCAAGGCGAAGCCGGCCGCGGCCTCGGGATCGCCCGCGCGGGCGGCATGCTGCGCCATGAGCAGGAGGTCGAGCGGCGCCCCGCCGCCGGGCGCCTCGCGGCGGATGAGCGCGAGCTGCTCGCCGGCCATCTCGATCTCCCCGGCGCCCAGCGCGGCGGCGGCGAAATCGCGCCGGTCCTCGGGCTGAAGCGCGCCCAGCTCGTGCAACTGCCGCCAAAACTTGAGCGCGTCCGCGGCGCGGCCGGCGCGGGTGAGGAGGCGCGCCATCACGCGGACGGCCTCGGGCTCGTTGGCGCGCAGGAGGTAGGCGTCGTTGCCGCGGCGGAAGGCCTCGGGCCATTTCTCCTGCCCCATCAGGGCCACGGCCTCGCGCGCCGCGCGGCGGGCCTGCCACGCGCGGCCGGCGCGCCACGCCGGCTTGGCCGCGAGCCAGCCCAGCACGAGCACCCCGGCCATGATCGGCGTCCAGCGCAGCAGGAAGCGCCGCCGCCGCCGCGCAGTGAGTTCCTCGAAGGAAAAGTCGCTGGCCTCGCCGCCGCGTCCCGCGAGGGAGGAATGCACGACCGGCGCGCGGCGGCGGCCCGGCGCGGCGGCGTCCGGCCCCGGCGGCGAAACAGGCTCGCCACCCACGGGGGGCGGAGGATCGCCGGCCGCGGGCGAGGGAACAGGCGAGGAAGACGGCTCCATCAGCGGCGGCCAATTCACGCCGGAAATTGGCAATTGGCAATCTCCCTTCGGTCCCTCACACTGCCAGCGTGCTTCCCCACGACCTCGATCCTGCCAATCCGCTCGCGCGCCGCAACGTGCAGTGCTTCGCCGACCCGGCCGCCCTCGCCCGCGCGGCCGCCGGGGAGACCGCCGACCGCCTCGCGCAGGCCGTCGCGGCGCGCGGCTCCGCCACGCTGGCCCTGGCCGGCGGCTCCACGCCGAAGGTGCTCTATCGCCTTCTCGTCGAGGACGAGAGCCTGCGCGCCCGGCTGCCGTGGGCCCAGACGCATTTCTTCTTCGGCGACGAGCGCCACGTCCCGCCCGACCACACGGACTCCAACTACCGCATGGCCTCCGAGGCGATGCTCGCGCGCGCCGTGGCCGATGGCCTCGTGCCCGCGGCGAACATCCACCGCATCCCGGCCGAGATGGCCTCGGCGCGCGGGGCGGCGGAATCTTACGCGGGCGTGATCCAGGCGCACTTCGGCGGCGAGACGATGCCCGCCTTCGACGTGATCCTGCTCGGCATGGGACCGGACGGCCACACGGCCTCGGTGTTTCCCGGCACCTCGGCGCTGCGCGAGCGCGATGGCCTCGTGTGCGCGGTGTGGGTGGACAAGCTCTCGACGTGGCGCATCACGTTCACCCCGCCGCTGCTGCGCGCCGGCCGCTGCGTCCTCTTCACCGTGGCCGGCGCCGACAAGGCCCGCACGCTGCGCGCCGTGCTCCAAGGCCCGCCGGATTCCGACCGCTATCCCTCGCAGGGCATCGTGTCCGCGAACGGCGAGACGCTGTGGTTCGTGGACGAGGCGGCGGCGGGGGAACTCTGAAGTTTTTGCCGCAGAGGCGCAGAGGCCGCAGAGGACTGAATTGGAAAGTGATGCCTGAGTCGGCGATCAAGCCGCCTTTGACCCTGTCTCTGCGCTCTCTGCGCCTCTGCGGCAATCAAAACACCCGCGCCATTCCCTCTTCCAGCACGGCGAGGCGGCTTTCCAAGCCAGCCCCGGCGGCGGCGGCGCGCAGGCGGGCGAGGGGCTCCTCCATCGGCTCCAGGCCGAGGCGGAAGCTGCCCCAGTGCATCGGCACCAGCCAGCGCGCCTGGAGGTCGCGGAAGGCGCGCACGGCCTCCTCGGGATTCATGTGGACCTCGCGGCCGGTGGGCGCGGCGTAGGCGCCGATGGGCAGCAGGGCGATCTCCACCGGCAGGCGCCGGCCGATCTCGCGGAAGCCGTCGAACCACGCCGTGTCGCCGCAGTGGAACACGGAGCGCTCGCCGTGCGCGATCACGTAGCCGCCGAAGCCGCGGTGGAAGTCGGCCAGCAGCCGCGCGCCCCAGTGCTGCGCGGGCGTGAGCGTGACGCGCACGCCGCCGAGTTCCACGCTGCCCCAGTGCGGCAGCTCGTGAACGCGGCGGAAGCCGAGGTCGCGCACGAGCGTGCCCACGCCGTAGGGCACGATCACGGGCTGGTTGGCGGCCACGGCGCGCAGGGTCCGCTTGTCGAGATGGTCGAAGTGGGCGTGCGTGACGAGCACCGCGTCGATGTGCGGCAGGTCGCGCAGGCGCAGGCCGGGGCGGCGCAGGCGCTTGATGCCCTTGAGCCAAAGGCTCCACACCGGGTCCACGAGCAAGTTCAGCCCGCCGATGCGCAGCAGGAACGAGGCGTGGCCGATCCAGGTGACGCCCACCGCGTCGGCCCGCAGCGGCGAGAGATCCGCCGGCCGGGCCATGCCCTCGCGGCGGCGGAAGAGGGAGGGAATGAGCACCTCCGTCACGTAGTGCCGCATCTTCCAGCCGTTCTTTGGCGGCCGCAGCCCGACGCGCGCCGGCGCGGGGGTGAACCCCTCGGCCTCGGGCGGCAGCGGCACGCTCTCCACCGGGGCGCGCCCCCCGTTGCGACGCCGGCTGGCCGGGTTGCGGCGCGGGCGCGGGAAGAGGTCGGACATGAGCCGGCAACGGAAGGTGGGGCCGTGACAGAAGCAACGGGAGGCCGGTCGGAAGCGCGTCAGCGGAGCCACCGGAGCAAGTTTGGCGCGCCAACCAAGCTTCGCCGCGCGACCGGCGCGCCAAAAAAAGGCAGGGGTCCAGGCGGATCGCAGCCGTGCGTTCTCAGGTCATTTCCCGAATCGAGACGCGATGCTCGGCGGCGAGCGCAAGAATGCTCTCGCGGTGAGCGTTGCCTTCGAAAAGTCGCCGCGGAAGCCAGAACCAGATGGCGTGCGGCGGGAAAAGAAACAGCAGGCCGCGCGGGGTGGTGACGACGGAGCCGAGCAGATCCCAGGCGACGCGGATCTCGCTTTTCGCGTTCACGAGGGAGATCGACTCGTTGGTGAACGAGGCGGTGTTCTCCAGAAACTTGTCCCGGTTGCGACGGTAGCGGCGCCGGACCAGCCAGTGATCCACCAGCATGCCGCCGAACGGAAAGTAAGCGCAGACCGCCAAGACAAGGAAGGAAACGGGCACGAACCGGGAGCGCAGGCCGGCAAAAATGATGACGGCCGCGATGATGCCGGACACCACGGTCATCAGCCACCAGATGCTCCGGCGAAGGACGATCCGCGAATGAACGCGATGAATGTCGAGCACATCCGGGAGCGACAGGTTGCCCGTGAAGGAGATCGGCTCGGTGACCACGGCTTGCTTTCCAAGAGAGTGCAGGCCTCTGCGTGGCTCAACGCGGCGACGGGGAAATCATTCCCGCAGGTAAAGCTTGAGGTTCGCGCAGTCGATCACGGCGGAGCGGGCGCGCAGGAAGTCGTTGCCCAGGTAGCCGGCGAGGATGGGCTTGCCTTCCTTGGAGAAGCGGCGGGCGAACTTGGTGATGTCCGAGAGCGACACGCGGAACTCCTCGCCGGAGCGGAAGCCGCCCGCGCGGAAGGAGCGCGCGGTGCCCACGAGCAAGGGCTGGCGGCGGCCTTTGCCGGCGCCGCCGACGAGGATGTCGGTCTTCTCCGGGCGGATGCCGGCGGCCACGGCGGAGGAGCGGTCGATCAGCGTGACGGCCGCGCCGGTGTCCACGAGGAGGGTGAAGTCGGCATCGTTGACCTGCGCGCGCACCTCGAACTCGGAGTAGCTCACGCGGCCCAGCGGGATTTCCGCCCAGCCGTTGCGGCGGAGCACGGCGCCGAGGTTGGAGCCGCGGGCGTTCTGCGGCGCGTCGAGGCGCACGAACATCCGCGGCGCGGCGCAGTCGATCACCCAGCACTGCGTGCGCAGCACGTCCGCGCCGATGATGCCGTCCACGGGCGCCTGGCCGCGCTCGCGGGAGTCGTTGAGCGTGGCGAGCGAGGCCACGCCGAAGAGGAAGGGCCGCGCCTCGAAGGGGCCGACCTGCAAGCTGGGCGCGAGCGTCGCGTGCAGTCGCTCGCCCGGCCCGCCCAGCGCGCCGAAGACCCGCACGCCGGTGCGCTCGGCGCGCAGGCGCATCCGCTTCACGGAGCGGCGGTCGAGCACGGAGATTTGCGCCCCGGTGTCCACGATGAGGCGGGCGGCGTGGCCGTTGATGCGAACCGTGGGGCCGGCGGCCTCGAGGTGGTTGTCCGCGCCGCGGCCAAGGGCGATCTCGGCGTGGCCCTCGCCGGCGAGCACGTCGCCGATGGGATCGTCGGCCCCGCGGGCCGGCCCGGCGGAAAGGCCCGCCAGCGCGCCGGCGAGAACGAGGAGGGCGGCCAGCGCGCGCCCGCCGCGGCGCACGGCCGACGGCAAGAGGGGGCGACGCAAAGGAGGCATGGCGGGAAGCGCGCGGACCTAGCGCGCCCGGCCGCGGGCAACAAGGCCGAATTGCGGCCGTGCCACGCGGGAAAAGGGCGAGCCAACGATGGGATTCGAACCCATGACCTGCTGATTACGAATCAGCTGCACTACCACTGTGCTACGTTGGCGCTGGCGGGAGGGACCGCTACGCGCGGACCGGCATTTTGGCAAGGCGGACGGAAGGATTTCTTGCGCGCTGGCGGGGCCAGTCTATTCTCCTGGCCCTTTTCGCGGCCGCGCCCAATCACGCGGCGGCACCCCTGGCAGCCATGAAGCCGAACATTCATCCCGACTACTCCGAGTCCGTCATCACCTGCGCGTCCTGCGGCAAGGTCTATAACACGCGTTCCACGCGCAAGAGCCTGACCATCGGCATCTGCGGCGCCTGCCACCCGTTCTTCACGGGCCAGCAGAAGTTCGTGGATACCGCGGGCCGGATCGAGAAGTTCAACCGCCGCTTCGGCAAGAAGTAAGGCGCGGCCGGGGCCGCGAAGCTTCAAGATCCAAGCCTCAAGCCTCAAGGAACGGGTGGTTTGGAGGAAGGCAGCTCGCGCGTGCCGGCGCTGGGCTCGGGTATTTTCTTGGCCTCCCTTTCCGCCCCTCGGGCCTTCCTTGAAGCTTGAGGCTTGAAGCTTAATTCTTTTTCTTCCCGTGGACTTCCTGCCGCTCATCGAGCGCCGCCGCGAGCGCCTCGCGGAGCTGGACCACGAGCTTTCGGACCCGGCGGTCTTCGCGCAGCCGCGGCGCTCGCAGGCGGCCCTGCGGGAACGCTCGCGGCTCCAAACCCTGATCGTCGCCTGGGACGCGCTCGGGCGCGACCGGGCCGAGCTGGCCTCCTCCCGCGCGCTCGCGGCCGAGGGTGACCCCGAGCTGGCCGAGATGGCGCGCGAGGAATTGCCCTCCATCGAGGCGCGGGTCGTCGCGCGAGAAGCCGAGGTGCAGGCCGCGCTGCTGCCCCCGGAGCCGAACGACGACCGCGACGCCATCGTGGAGATTCGGGCCGGCACGGGCGGCGCCGAGGCCGCGCTCTTCGCGGCCGACCTCCATCGCATGTATGGCCGCTACGCCGAGGCCGAGGGCCTGCGCGTGGAGCCCTTGGACGCGAGCGAGGGCGAGCTGGGCGGCTTCCGCGAGGTGGTCTTCCGGCTCTCGGGCGAGGGCGTGTTCCGCCGGCTGCGCTACGAGAGCGGCGTGCACCGCGTGCAACGCGTGCCGGCCACCGAGGCGCAAGGCCGCATCCACACCTCCACCGCCACCGTGGCCGTGCTGCCCGAGGCCGAGGAGGTGGAAGTGGAGCTGAAGCCGGATGAACTGCGCATCGAGGTGTGCCGCGCCGGCGGCCCCGGCGGCCAGGGCGTGAACACCACGGACTCCGCCGTGCAGGTGATGCACCTGCCTACCGGGATGATCGTGCGCTGCCAGGACGGCCGCTCGCAGCAGAAGAACAAGGAGAAGGCGCTGACGATCCTGCGCGCCCGCCTGCTGGAGAAGAAGCAGCGCGAGGAGCAGGAAAAATATTCCTCGCACCGCCGCTCGCTGGTCGGCTCCGGCGGCCGGGAGGAAAAGATCCGCACCTACAACTTCCCGCAGAACCGCCTCACCGACCATCGCATCGGCCTCACGCTCCATTCGCTCGACCGCGTGATGGAAGGCGAGCTGGCCCCGGTGGTCGGCGCGCTGGCCGCGAGCGACTTGGACGAGCGCTTGCGCGAGGTGGGCGGGGAGCGGAGCCAGTGAGAAGTGAAAGGCGAGCAGGGAGAAGCGGGGGAGGCAGGCGGCCGGGGTTGCGCCGCGCGCCGGGCGGACGGAAGAGCTGGGCGTGAGCAAGCCAAAGCCCGAGAAGCCCTGCGCCCAGTGCGGCCGGCCCTTCACCTGGCGAAAGAAGTGGGAGCGGTGCTGGGACGAGGTGCGCTTTTGCTCCGAGCGCTGCAAGGGCGAGGCGCGCCGGATTCGCCTGGGGGCGGCGCGCCGAGGGGGTTCCACCTCGTGAAACCCGACGGCAACTTGCCGCTTGGAGCGCGCAAGGCAGGCACCTAGAGTGAGGCGCCGGCCGCGGCACGCTCTTTTATCCATGTCGCCCGAGGGAATGATCCCCATTGAACCGATCTACCGGCCCAACGTGGCCGCGATCCTGCGCGACCCGGAGGGATTGGTCCTGCTCGGGCAGCGGATTGACTATCCCGGCTCCTGGCAGTTCCCGCAGGGGGGCCGGATGGCCTCCGAGCAGCCGGAGGAGGCGCTGCAGCGCGAACTGAGCGAGGAACTTTCGCTCGAGCCGGGAGACTGGCGCGTGGTGGAGTTCCGCGGCCCCTACCGCTACCTCTTCCATGGCCGCCGGCGACTGGAGGGCTACCGCGGGCAGGAGCAAATCTACTTCCTCTGCGAGCTCCTTGCCGCCAAGGAGAAGATCAACGTGGCCACGTCGCAGCCCGAGTTCGACGCCGTGCGCTGGGTGCGCCCCTCGCAGGTGCGCGCCGCGTGGGTGCCGCCGGTCAAGCGGCTGGTCTATCGCCGCGTGCTGCGCGATTTCTTTGGGATGGAAATTGCTTGAGCGCCCGGCCGGAAGCCGTTCTTCTCCGCCTGCCGTTCCCTTTCTTGCCCATGAGCCGCGACTTTGCCGAGGCCGTTTTCATCGAGGAATCCGTCGGCGGGCTGCAAGGCTCGTTCAACGAGCTGCGCGGGCTGCTTCACGAGATCATCGGCTACGGCTCCATCATCTCGTCCTGCACCGCGGAGGGCGAGCCGCTGCACGACTTCGTGCGAAGGGTGGTGCAGGCGGCCGAGCAGTCCGCGCTCGTCGAGGAGCAGCTCCACGAGCGGCTCAAGCAGGTGCGCCATTGCCTGCGCGGCCTTGGCGAGATCTCGTCCGGCCCCGCCGCCGCGCCTTCCCCCGGCCGGGCCGCGGACGCCGGGGAAGCTGCGGAGCATGCGCTCGCCGGGCCGACGCAGCCGGACGAGCGTCGCGCCGCCGAGGAACTGCATGCAGGTCAGGTGGAGCTCGTCGCCGCGCGACGAGGTGTGGTGCATGATCGGCACGATGTTGGTGTGCGACGCCCGCGCCAGCAGCCTCGACTCGGGGGACGGCCG
>CALMOL010000441.1 GCA_937871685.1 uncultured Verrucomicrobiota bacterium | reverse complement strand
ACTCCAAGTTCGCGCCCAGCCACCCGCACGCCGCCGCCAACACCCGCGACAAGCTGGATTGAAATGGGCTAGCCGCGGGCGCGCCGCCGGCTTCCGGCCGGCGGCGCAAAACCGAACCCGTGGGGCTTACTTGCCCTTGCGGAGGGACTTGATTACCGAGGCCATCTGGGTCACGCGCTTCTCGGCGGCGGAATCGTTGTATTCGAAATACATCACCCCGAGCGCGCCGGCCTCGGGCGAGAAGACGTAGATCGCGAAGTGGACCTTGTCGCCGTCCTCCTTGTCCTCGCCGGTGCCCTCGACGAGGAAGCCGTCCAGGCCGCCAAAGCTGGCCTCCTTAGGTTCGCCTTCCACCTTGGGATTCTTCACCGAGGACTCGAGGATCGCCTCGATCTCCTCGCCGATCGCATCGGCCTTCTTGCCCTTGAGCACCCACAATTCCACGTAGGCGTCCTCGTCCGGCGAGGTGGCCTCCACGCGGCCTTTCTTGTTGGCCTTGGGCTTCCAGCCGTTGGGAACGTCCACCGAGAAAATCGGGGCTCCGCCGGCAGGATAGGAGAAGGTCTCGGCGTAGGCGACGGTCGCCGCGGCGACGGTGAAGAGGGCAAACAGACTCAGGCGGAGGAATTTCATGGGAGTGAAGCGGAGTTGTAGCGGGTCGGGTGCAACGCGCAAAGCCTAAAAGGAACCTATGCGGGTGGGCGCCAACACGGCCGAAGGGTTCCGGAGATCGTTCAACGCCTTGCCGTTTCGTTGTCGGCGTTTACCGAAGACAGGATGGAACTGCTGAAAGCCCTGCGCACCCACTTCGGCCATGAGTCGTTTCGCGCCGGGCAGGAACCTGTGATCCGCGCGCTGCTTGAAGGGGAGTCGGCGCTGGCGCTCTTCCCAACGGGGGCGGGAAAATCGCTCTGCTACCAGCTTCCGGCCGTGCTGCTCGATGGGACGGCGCTGGTGATCTCGCCGCTGATCGCGCTGATGAAGGACCAAGTGGACGCGCTGCGGGCGCGCGGGATCGCGGCGGCGCGCTTGGACTCGAGCCTCACGGCTCAGGAAACGCAGCAGGTCTATGCCGACCTGCGCGCGGGCACGCTGAAGCTGCTTTACGTCGCGCCGGAGCGATTATCGGGGGAGGCGTTCCTCGACCGGCTGCGCCGCGTGCCTATCTCGCTGCTGGCCATCGACGAGGCGCATTGCATCTCGGAGTGGGGCCATAACTTCCGGCCGGAATACCTGCGGCTGGCGCGCGTGGCCGAGGAGCTGGCGTTGCGGCCGGTGCTCGCGCTTACGGCCACCGCGACGCCAGAAGTGGCGCGCGACGTCTGCCAAGCCTTCGGCATCGCGCCGCAGCGTCACGTGCAGACATCCTTCCGCCGCCGGAATCTTCACCTGCGCATCACGCCGTGCGCCGCGGACGAGCGGCCGGCCGTGCTCACGCAGCGCCTTGCCCACGCCAAGGTGCGACCCGCGGTGGTGTATGTGACCTTCCAAAAGACCGCCGAGGAGGTGGCAGCGCATCTCGCGGCCACGGGGCTCGCGGCGCGGGCCTACCACGCGGGAATGAAGTCCGAAGATCGCGACGCCGTGCAGAACGCGTTCATGCGTGGGGAATGCGAGATCATCGTGGCCACGATCGCCTTCGGCATGGGCATCGACAAGGCGGACATCCGCAGCGTGATCCATTTCAACCTGCCGAAGACGCTGGAAAACTATCAGCAGGAGATCGGCCGCGCGGGCCGCGACGGGCAGCCGTCGCTCTGCGAGCTGCTCGCCTGCGCGGACGACGCGGTGCCGCTGGAGAACTTCACGCTCGGCGACACCCCGGAGCCCGCGGCGGTCGAGGCCCTGGTGGGGCGGATGCTCGGCGCGGGCGAGGAGTTCGACGTGAGCCGCTACGACCTCAGCCAGGAAACGGACATCCGCCCGCTGGTGGTCGAGACGGTCATCACGTATCTCGAGCTCGACGGCCTGCTGCGCCCGACGCGCGCGTTTTACGAGAGCGTGCAGGTGCAGTTCATGAAGAGTGAGGATGACATCCTCGACGGTCTCGACGACCGGCGGCGGCGCTTCCTCTCCGCGCTCTTCGCCGCCGGAAAGCGCGGTCCGAAGTATCTCACGCTCGCGATTGAGGCCACCGCGCAGCAGCTCGGCGAGCCGCGCGAGCGCCTCGTGAAGGCGCTCAACTGGCTGGAGGAAAACGGCGCGATCACGCAGAAGCCCGCCGGCCTGCGGCACGGGTTTCGCCTTTGCGGCGACGCCGCCGAGCGCGATCCCGCCGTCGTCGCCCGGCACCAGGCGGAACTCTTCGCGCAACGCGAGGCCCGCGACTCCGAGCGGCTCGCGCAGATTCTGGATTTTGCCAGCGCGCCCGGCTGCATCACGCGCCGCCTGCTCGCTTACTTTGGCGAGAACCTCGCGGACGAGAACTGCGGCCACTGCCATTTCTGCCGCACCGGCGAGCCTGCCGTCGCCGTGGAACTTCCCGCCGCGCCCATCCCGCCCTTCACCGGCGCGGATGGATTCCGCGCACTCATGGCGGAGGGGCATGCCGCGCTCTCCACGCCGCGCCAACTCACCCGCTTCCTCTGCGGCCTCACCAGCCCTGCGACGACGCGCGGCCGCCTCACCAAGCGTCCTGAGTTTGGCCGCCTCGCCCGCACGCCCTTCCGCATGGTGCTCGCGCAGGTGGAAGCGATCCAGACGGAAGCGGGGTGAAAAGATCGAGACGATGATCGGCGTCACTTCGTTTTCCGAGGCCGGCGGGCACCCGGTCAATGAGGATGCTTTCGAGGTGCTCAGGCTTCCCGGCGATCTCGATGTTTGGCTCTGCTTCCTCGCCGATGGACAAGGCGGGCGCGCCGGCGGGGGGCCGGCAGCCCAGCTCGCCTGCCGCACCGCGGCCGAAGCTGCGCTCCGCCTTTCGCCCTCGGCGCTGGACGACCCAAGGGCCTGGGAAACCGTCCTTCGCGAGGCCGATCAAGCCGTGACGGCAAACCTAGCGGCGGGGTTCACCACGCTGCTGGGATTCGCCATTCGCCGGGGAACCTTGACCGGTGCGTCGAACGGCGACAGTGCGGTCCTGGTCGTTTCGGGGAATGGGATCGCCCAGCAGGCCACGGCGGACCAATTCAAAAACCCGCCCGTCGGCTCCGGCGGAGCCAAACCCGTGGGCTTTTCCGTTCCTCTGGCCAAGCCCTGGACGGTTTTGGCGATGTCGGACGGCGTCTGGAAATACGCCGGCTGGGAGCGCATCCATCAGGCCATCCTCGCACCCCGCGCGGCGCCGCTCGTCGAGGCGCTCCAGCGCTTGGCCCGCCCGCGCAGCGGACAGTTTCCGGACGACTTCACCGTCGTGACCCTCGAAAGCCCCGCTGATTGCCGGCTTCAAATGAAAGAAGCGTAGATCGTCACCACGCCGATAAACACGAACGCGATCCACGCCAAGTGCCGTCCACGCGAGATCCACGCAGTCACCACTCCCGACACCAGCGCGGTGATCCCCAGCGCCAAGGACACATTGCGTGCGGTGGCAGCCCCAAACGCGAGCAAGACCAACACCGCCGCCATTCCCCACCAGGCCACCGTGGTCAGGTGCCACGCGAAGCGCAGCGTCCGTTCGGTGAACTCCGTGCCGCCGAAAAGCGGCGGCAGGTTTCCGCGGCGAAACAGGCGCGTGAGAATGTAGCGCTCGCCCAGGATGGAATGCGCCAAGCCCACCCCGAAGGTAATAACGGCCGCCGCCAGCAGCAGGAAGGTGTTCACGCTCGGAAGAGCTTCGTCAGCCGCAGTGTAAAGCCCGGCAAAATGTCGCCGCCATCCAACGCATCATCGCCGGTCAAGATCCGCACCGCCTCGCCCAGCCGATGGACCGCAACGGTGCGACGCGTGGGCCGCACCACCCAGACGAGGCGCACGCCGAGGGCGAGGTAGTCTTCGACCTTGTCGGCCACCTCATCGTGCGTGTCGCCGGGCGAGACGACTTCCACCGCGAGGTCCGGCGCGCCGGGAAAGAAGCCGCGGGACCAATTGATCCCCTCCAAGCGAGAGCGGAGCACCACGGAAAGGTCTGGTCCGCACACGATGTCGGGATCGCGGGCAAGAATGAATCCCGTTTCGACGAAAGCCTCGGCATGGTCGATCTCCTCCAAAAAACTTTGAATGTGATGCGCGAGGCGAAGCACAATGTTTCCGTGGGCGGGGTTTGGCGGCATATGCTTGACGAGGCGGCCGCGCCACAATTC
>CALMOL010000440.1 GCA_937871685.1 uncultured Verrucomicrobiota bacterium | reverse complement strand
CCCGCCCCCGGCCCCCCCACACCCCCCCCGCCCCCCCCCCCGCGGCCGCGCGAGACGCCCGCGCGCGCCGCCAGCGACGCCACCGTCCACGGCGCGCCGGGCTGCGCGTGCATGAGGGCCAGGGCGCGGCCCACCGCGGCGTCGCCCATGCCGCGCAGCCAGCCGGGACCGGCGCCCGGCGAGCTCGCGTGCGCGCGCACCGCCTGGATGAAAAGGATGTCGGCCAGCCGGGACGTGACCGCGCTCGCGCCGGGCCGCCCCGCCGTGGCCTCCTCGGCCAGGAGCCGGAGGGTCGCCTCCAGCCACGGGCGGACGATGTGCTCTCGGCCGAGGCGCGCACATGAAGCACGCGCGGCAGCGCCGCCACGAGCGGGTTGCGCCGACGGTCCCGGAAGGCAAAGACCCCGGACACGAGCCGGGTGGCCGCGCCGCCCCCGCCGTAGATCAGGCGCACCGGGCCGCTCGCGGCGCGCCGGTCGTCCGGGCGCCAAGGCTCTGCGCCGCACTGCTCGCGGAGCACCCTGACGAAGGGCACCGTGGGGGACCCCGGCGCCCCCGCAAGCGTGTGAGCATCGCCGCGGGGCAGCACGAAGAAGTCGCCCGGCCCCAGCTCGTGCGGCGCCGCCTCGCCAGGCAGCCTCACCCACGCGCGGCCGGCGACGATCGCGTGGAAGGGCGCCCCCTCCAGCGCCGCCTTGGCGAAGCCCCAGGGCCGCGTGAACTCGCCGTGGCAGAACACCACGCTCTCCTGCCGCAGCCCCGCCAGCACGTCGCCGAAGAGGTCGAGGGCGGGTGGAGCGGACATTTGGACGAACGGGCCGGAAGTCTGGACGCCCCGGCATGGACCGTCCAGGCGCGCGGCGCGAATGCCTTGCTCCCAACCCTCAAACGCCATGCCATCCGCCGCCCATCCTTCCCTGCTCGTCACCACGCCCACCGGCCACACCGGCCGTCATACGCTGCGCCACGTCCTCGCCGCCGGCGCGCGCCCGCGCGTGCTCGTCCGCGATCCCGCCAAGCTCGATCCGGCGAGCGCCGCGCGCTGCGAGGTCGTCACCGGCGACCTGCGCGAGCCAAGCGATCTGCGGCGCGCCCTGGACGGCGTGGAGACGGCCTTCTTCTGCGTGCCGCAAAGCCCCGAGGCCGCCGACGTGAGCGCGTGCTACCGCTCGTATGCCGAGCCGTTCGCCGCGGCGATGCGGACCGCCGGCACACGCCGCATCGTCGCCATTTCCGGCGGCGACGGCCGCGGGCCCGGCCTGCGTGGCATCGGCGCGGTGCTGCGCGAAATGGAAGACGTTCTCGCCACCTCCGGCGCGGCGGCGCGCTGGCTGCGCGGCGGCTCGTTTATGGAAAACTTTTTTTGGATGACCGACGAAATCGCCCGCGCTGGCCGCTTCGCGCAGCCGCTGGCGGGCAATGTGCCGATGCCCTTCGTGGCTGCGGCGGACATCGGCGCGGCCGCGGCGCGCCTGCTGCTCGACCCTTCGTGGTCCGGTTGCGAGGACGTGGCGGCGCACGGGCCGGAAAATCTCACCAACGATCAGGCCGCCGCCATCGCCGGCGAGGCGCTGGGCTTCCCCGTCCGCTTCCAGCAAATCAGCGGGGAGGAATACGTGGCCGGCCTGGCCGCGCACGGCGTGGGCGAGCCGCTGGCGCGCAGCCTGGTGGAGATGTTCGAGGCCATCGCCGCTGGCCGCGACATGGGCGCGCCCGCGGCCCGTCGGGCCGAGTGCCCGACCACGCTGCGCGCCTGGATGGCCGGCCCCTTCCGCGAGGCCGTCCTCCGGCGGCGTGCGGGTCAAGGCGCTTGATTAGACTTCTTTCCCAATCGCCAAGCCGGAGGCGTGCCAGTCCTTGGCCGGTGGTGGAGCGAAGCGACCCCACCAGTTCCCGTCCCAGGGTGGCCTGCACCCCGGCAGGGGGTCAGCCTATTGCGCAAGAGGTCTGTTCTCCGGGCGGCCCAGCGCCTTGCGGAAGACGACCTTGTCCTCGCCGGCCCGGTAGAAGTCGCGGATGCGCGCCTCCTCGTCGTAGCCGCGCCGGCGATAGAAGGCGCGCGTGCGCCCGAACTCCGGCAGCCCGGACGTTTCCACCAGCAGGATGCGCCCGCCGCACGCGGCGAGCGTTTCCTCGACGCGGCGCAGCAGCGCCGTGCCGAGCCCGCTGCCCTGGCGCTCGGGACGCACGGCGATCAGGTAGAGGTTCCACGTCCCTTCGGTCATCCGCTCGGGCGCGAAGTAGGCGACCGCTCCCGGGCCGTCCTCGTCGCCGGTCAGCCAGGCGTCCTCGCCGGCGGCGGCAAAATAACCTGCGGTCATCTCGTCGAGCATTTCCGAGGGGAACAGGCCGGTGACGTCGATGAGCGTCTTGAGCGCGGGAAGATCCTCGCGAACGGTTGGGCGGATGAGGAGCGGCATGGGTGCGTGGAAGGCGTGGGAGCGACGCGCGCCGCGAAATATTCCCGGCCCGACGATGATTCGGCCTCTCGCGGCCCGCCGCGGGCGTCCCGGGTCAACGCGCCTCCGAAGGTGAACTCGACGCGTTCCCCGCGCTGCGTGACGAACACCGTGCCCGCGAACGCTCGCCAGCCGAGGGAGGAATAATATCCGACCAGCCGCGGCTCGCAGAACAGCACGCCGAAGGCGGCGCCTTGCTCCCTGGAAAACGCGGCGGCCCGGTCGAGCAGGCGGCGCGCGTGGCCTTGGCCGCGCTCGGCCGGATGGGCCTTCACGTTACCGACCCCGCCAACCGTCACCGGCGCTTCGTCGAGGGTGGCCTCGCGCACGTAAAGTCCTGCGAAGGAAACGAGGCGCTCGTCCCGCCAAATCGCGGCGCACCATTCCGGCGACGACCACTCGACGGCGCGGCCGGGCGAGTCCTGGACCCGCTCCGGCGGATAGACCGCCCGCGTCAGCTCGCGCAGGGCGGCGCGTTTCTCCTCGTTCCAATCCGCGAGACGCCCCAGCTCCGCTGCGTCCCTTTCCTCCGCTTTCGGCGGGTGATCCTTCATCGCCAAACATAAGGCTCCGCCCATCGCGCGCAATCGGCGGGCCTTGCCCTTGTGGGCGCGGTTCCTTGGAGGCCAAATCGGCGCTCAGTCGAGCATGCCGCTGGTCACGTCCACGTTGGAGCCGTGGAAGGCGGTGGCGTCGTCGCCGCAAAGGAACATTACCGTGCGCGCCATTTCCTCGGGGGTGTTGGTGCGGCCGATGGGGATGGCCTTCGAACCCTGCTCGAAGGTCATGCCGCGCTGCGCGCGCACGGCGCGCAGCATGGGCGTGTCCACCCCGCCGGGCGCGATGGAGGTGATGCGGATGTTGTCGTGCGCGTATTCGAGCGCGGCCACCTTGGTCAGCCCCACGACGCCGTGCTTGGAGACGCTGTAGGGGCCGATCTGGGGGAAGCCGCGGTAGCCGGAGACGGAGGCCATGTTGACGATGCAGCCGCCGCCCTGGGAGAGCATCTGGGCGATCTCGTATTTCAAGCACAGGAAGATGCCGAGCGCGTTGGTGTGGAGCACGTCAAGGAAGTCGGCCGTGGGCTGCTCGTGGAGGCGGGCCACCTTGGGGTTGACGATGCCGGCGTTGTTGAAGGCGAGGTCGAGGCGGTCGTGGGCCTTCACGCAGGCGTCCACCAGCGCGCGCACGTCCTCCTCGCGGCGCACGTCGGCGCGCCGGTAGGTGGCCTCGCCGCCGGCGTCGCGAATTTCCTTCTCGATCTTCCTTCCCAGTTCCTCGCGCCGGCCGCAGAAGAAGACCTTCGCGCCCTCGTGCGCGAAGGCGCGGGCCGTGGCCTCGCCGATGCCGCTGGTGGCGCCCGTGACGAGCGCGACCTTGCCGGCGAAGCGACCGTCCTTCGCCTTGGCCCGGCCCGTTTCCGGCTCGGGCGGGCGCTGGGTGTTGGCCGAGGCGGCGCGGGCGGCGGCAAGCGTGCCGAGGCTGGCGGCGGCCAGCCCCGCGCGGCGGAGAAAGTCGCGGCGCGGGAGGCTCGGGGAGGTGTGCTGGTC
>CALMOL010000439.1 GCA_937871685.1 uncultured Verrucomicrobiota bacterium | reverse complement strand
TTGTAATACAGCGTCACGCGCGTCGTCTCAACCGTGAGCACGCGGAGCGCGCGGCCGGCGGGGATGACCGCGCTGCCGGCCGCGCGGCCTTGGATCACCACGGGAACCGTGCCCGGCGCGCGCAGCGTGACCTCGCGCGGCCAGAGCGCGGGCGTAGCGGCGATCTGCGGCAGGTCCGGCGCCTGCGCGAGAAGCGTTGCCGAGAGCAGGGCGGAAAGGAGAAAAAGGCGGAGCATGGCGGACAGCGCGCACACTGGCCGTTTCCAGCGAATCGTCATCTGGTCTGGCACTTTGGCCGGGCGCAGGCCGCTCCGATCGGGGAAACCGGCGGTGTTGCCACCGGCCAGGCGCCGGCACTCCCCCGGCGTGGCGAGGTCTGCCCCGACATTTTTCGGCGCCTCAACGCCGAACATGAAACGCCGCTATCCGCCCGTCGTTGCGGCGAGCGCCCAGTTGAGGAGCGCGTCGGCGTCGCGCCACACGGGCGGACGGGATCCCATCAGCACCAGGATGACATGCTGGCCGTTGTAGGTGCCGCTGGCGCAGAGGCAGTGGCCCGCGCCGTTGGTGAAGCCGGTCTTCATGCCGTTGCAGTAGGGGTTCACGCCCAGGATCTTGTTGGTGTTGCGCAGTTCGCGGACGCGGCCGTTGGCGTATTGGAAGAAGCAGTTCCGCGTGCCGACGATCTGGCGGAGCGTGGAGTTGAAGTAGGCGTAGCGCGCGATGCGGGCGATGTCGCGCGCGGTGGAGTGCTGGCCCGGCGCGGGCAGGCCGTTCGGATTGACGAAGTAGGAGTTGGTCGCGCCGAGGGAGCGCGCCTTGGCGTTCATTTCCTGGGCGAAGGCGGCGACCGAGCCGGAGTGCCCCCGCGCGAGCGTGACGGCGGCGTCGTTGGCACTCTTGACGAGGAGGGCCTGGAGCAGCTGGTCGCGCCGGTAGGTCTCGCCGGCGCGCAGGCCGAGCTTGGAAGGTTCCACGAGCGTGTCTTCCCATCCCACCGTGACCGGATCGCCCAGGCGGCCCGCCTCGGCGACGAGCAGCGCGGTGAGCAGCTTCTGCATCGAGGCGGCCTGGCGCGGGATCTCGGCGCCCTTGTCGTAGAGGACGCGGCCGGAGCGCGGGTCGAGGATGATGGCCGACTTGGCCGCGATGGCCGGCGGCTGCGGCAGGCCCGGCTGCACGAGCACGGGTGGGTCTGCCTCCTGCACGGAGGAGGCCGCGGGGGAGGAGCCGCGCGTGGTGCGGTGGCCGGGGCGAGCCTTCCGCGGCGCGGCCTCGGCCGAAGGCGCGAAGGGCAGCGAGCACGAGAAGGCGAGCGCCAGGAGCAGCGAGAGCCGGATGAACACGCGCCGTTGCTAGCCGCGCGCGAGGCGATTGCAACGCCCCGGGCGCGTCACGAACTTGGCGGCGAGGCCTGCGAGCCTCCCAAGGGAGGGACTCCAGGGGCCACGATCGCCGGTCCCGCGGGCACCCGTTCCTCCCGCGGCCGGAAGGCCTCGTCGTTGTCGGGCAAGAGGCTGTCGGCGAGGGCGCGGAACCATTCCTCGAGCGTCGCAGGGTCGCCGCCCGCGCCGAGGATCTCCCGACGGAAGAGGCTGTTGGCGGCGCATTCGCCCAGGGCGCGATAGGCTTCGAACTGCGCCTCGTCATAGAACTGGTCGCCGGTGGTCTGATGCGGGAAGGCCGGGTTCTGCCGGCGGTAGTCGAGCACGTAGCGGGGCTCGGTCCCGGTCACGGCCAGCTTGAGGTAGAGCATCCAGCCGAGGTGGTCGGAGGTTTCGCGCCCCCCGCATTCTTCCGGCCGGTAGTCGATCTTCACCAGCACCGCGTAGGCGCGCGAATAGTTGGTCGGCAGGAGCGTTAGGTCGGCGGGGTCGAAGTGCAGGCGGATGCCGAAGTCGATGGCCGCGTAGCGCTGGAGGCGCATGAGATCGGCGCACTCCATGCCCGGCTCCATGCCGGCGTCCACGCACACGATGAACTTGCACTGGCGGCGCAGCAGCTCGTAGGCCGCGAGGTTCTCGATGTGCCCGCCGTCGGACAAGTTCACGTAGGAGGAGTCCTCGTGAACCGCGCCGGTCATCTCCCGCAGCAGGTAGCGGAGGCCAGGCCCCTTCCGGAGCGCCGCCCGCTCCGCGCCGCCGGGGCGGCGCAGCCAGTAGCCGAGGCGGACGTTGAAAAGGGTCATGAGGAAGCGAAAGCGCGGCATCGACTGCCAGCCCATGTTCGTGGAAGCCGCGGCGCCCGAGATCGCCATGGCGGTGCCGAGATCGACGTGGGGATCGAGGGTCTCAAGCTCCGTGGTCGGGACGTAGCCGGTGAGCGGCGAGCCGCAGAACTCCCGGCTGAACAGAAAGAAGTCCCCGTTTCGTCCGCGCAGTTCCGGCTCGCGGCTGCCCTCGGCGTTGAGGGTGGCGTTGATGAGGTGGTAGGGCGCCGCGACCCGCGCGCCGAGGGCCGAGAGCGGCAGGCGCAGGAGCGTCCCGATCCCGGGCACGGCGGTGGTGGGGCCGTCGTTGCGGATCCCGTAGCGGAGCTTTTCCCAAATGCGCCGAAGCCACGAGCGCTGGTGCACCCCGCGGAGCGCGAGGTAGCACTCGCAAAGGCGATCGCGGTAATAACGATGCAGCGAGAAGGTGTTGACGTTGAGAAACAGGAAGACCCAGGCGCCGAAGAGCACGCTGAAGAGACCCGCCATGAGCAGGGAACCGGGCGGCCGGCCGCCGACGCCCAGCGCGCTCGCAAAGTAAATGAACGCGAGGAAGAAGAATACCGGCGCGGTGAGATAAAAGAGAAACTGCGCTCCCGGCCGGGTGGTGCCATCGCGCCGCCGGCTGAGCGCGCCGAGCGCCAGCGGCACGAGGCCGCCGAGCAGGCCGACGATTTTTTCGAGCTGCTTCGCCTCCGGCTTCCATGACTTCAGCCAGTCAAGCTTCTTGGAAGCCCACGAGCTGAAGTCTTCACAACTCATCACCAGCTTCGGGGCGGCCCAGGCCGCGCCCGCCGCCAGCGTGATCACCGCCAGCGTGATGGTGATGCTCTCGATCACGGTGCGCCACGCGCGCCAGCGGGAATCCCAGCCGGACCCCTGCGCGAGGCGCTGCACCAGCGGGATGAAAAGCCAGCAGACGGCGACGGCGCAGAGCAGCGTCCAAAACAAGATGTAGAGTTCGGACTCCCAAATCTTCAGCCCGCGCGCGGCCCACGCCGCGGCCAGCGGCACCGTGAGGAGCATGAGCAGGGAAATGAGGCAGCCGGTCAGCACGACTCCCACGATCCGAAGCGCCCCCCAGGAGCCGCCGTGCAGCAGATATTTGCTGTGGTTGCGCAGGTGACGGATGGCCTCCGACTCCGCGCCGGTCTCCGTGGTTTGGAACAAGACGTCGAGCTTCACCCGAGCGAGCGCCGGGGAATCGGCGGCGGCTTGGAGCCGCGGCTCCAGCCGCGACAGCTCCTCCAGGCTTTCGTTTGCCAACCGCTCCGCCTCCTTGGCGAAAGCCGACCATTGGTCTCGCTCTTGCTCGGTGGCGCCGAACTCGCGGCTCATCCGCGCGATTTCCCGTTTGGCGGCCTTTGCCAGGCCCCCGTCCTCCGCAGCCGCCCAGGCGATACCCCGCGCCGCCTCGGCTTCACGCAGGCAATCCTCCAGCATCCGGCACCGCCGGACGAGTTCCTTCTCGGCGGCCCTGGCGAGCGCCGGATCCGCGAACCGCCGCGCATCCTCGGCGGGAGCGAGCGCCGCATCGGCGGACCGCCGCGCATCCTCGGCGGCAACGAGCCTCTTTCTCGCCTCCTCGACGCACGCCCGGAGCGCCGCGAAGCCCGACTCCACCTTCAGCGCCCGGGCGACCCTCCGCCGGGCGCTCAGCCGTGGACTCTGCCCGACGGCTGATCCCGCGCGCCGCACGATGGCCTCCTCGGCGTTGCGCGCCGCGGCCGGGCTCGCGCCGAGGCAGCAGGAGAGAAAAGACCCCAGGTAGCCACCACCCGACACCGTGGAAAGATAGTCGAAGCTGGCGAACATTTTGTGTCGCTGCAGGGCCTGGATGATGCCGAGGCAGAAGGTGGCGGACCGGATTCCTCCCCCCGAGAGCGCGAGCCCCGTGGCGTTCATCACGGGACGAGGATCCGGGTCGCCGAAGGCCGCGCGCCGCCGCCGAATTGCCTTGGCCTCGGAATCGCGCATGTCGCCGTCGATCGTGGAGGGGGCTTTCTCTCCCGGCGCAATGCCTGCCTTCTTCTCACTCGCGTGGCGGAGCGTCACCTCGGTTCGGAAGAGCAGCGGCAGCGCGTTGCCAAGATCCGGGCCCGTCGCGGCTTCCTCCGTCTTCGCCTGGAACTTCGCGACCGCGTCGGGATCGTTGTTCAGCGCGAGCCGGAGGAAATGGTCCGCGAAAGGCCGCAGGTGATCCTGCAGCTCCTGCAGCTCCTCGCGAAACTTCCGCCGCAGCGTCTCATCGCGGAAGCGAAGGACCGGCTTGCCGTCCAGGAACTTGCCTTCCTCCGGGATTTGCCAGCGATGCCAACGCGCCGTGCAGGGCCGGATCACGTCATTGAGCATCTCCAACGCGAGGCGCTGGAACTCCACCGCCCCAGGATGCCCCTCCATCAGCTCGCGCGTTTTCTTGAAGAGGTCCACGACGCTGCGCGACGCGGTCTCCTCCTCCCCAGAACGATAGTGCAGCCGCTGCGTGGCAATGCGGGTAACGAGCTCGACCCAAACGGCGTGGGCGGCATCAGCCGATGGATTCTGCGCGGCGGCCGAACTCGCCGGGACCGGCGCAGGCTCGGCGGTGTTGGCGGGCTCTGGCTCCGCCGGCGGGCGGGCGGCGGGCTCGGCCTGACCGGACAAGGGCGGTTGGGCATCGTTGGAAGCCGAATCCGCGGATGCTGAAGAGGACATGATGCTCATGGGAAGGGGCCAGGACGTTTGCCGACAGACGTTGCGAGCCGATCACCCTTAAGCATGCGGGAAGCGGTGGAACGCGTTCAATTCAAAAAAACGAGATTTTCCAAACTCGCGACGCCTTCACCTCGCCCGGCTTGAACGATGACCCCCGGCCGGCGGAATCACTTCCCGGCCGGCCGGCCCAGCTCCCGCGAACGCTCCGTCGCCGCCCGGACGGCCGCGAGCACGGCGGCGCGGAAGCCATGTTGATCCATTTTCTCCAAGGCAGCCGCGGTGGTTCCGCCGGGGCTGGTCACGTCCTCGCGCAGGAGCGCCGGATGACGGCCGGTCTGGCGGACCATCTCCCCCGCCCCGGCCACCGTGGCGGCGGCTAGGCGCAGGGCCAGCGGGCGCGGCAGGCCCATGAGCACTCCGCCGTCGGCCAGCGCCTCGATCATGGTCAACACGTAGGCTGGGCCGCTGCCGCTCACGCCGAGCACGGCGTCGAGCCATTCCTCCTTCACCGCATGCACCTCGCCCACCGCGCCGAAAACCGCCTCGACCGTGCGCGCGTGCTCCGCGC
This sequence comes from uncultured Verrucomicrobiota bacterium, assembly GCA_937871685.1. GTDB lineage: Bacteria > Verrucomicrobiota > Verrucomicrobiia > Chthoniobacterales > SZAS-18 > SZAS-18. Next base: position 539 of record CALMOL010000439.1, on the reverse strand, counting down.
TGGCGGAAGGCCCGAGCGCATAGGCTGCCGCGCCGTGGCCGACGAGCGAGGGCGTGTTCGGCATGACGCGCGCGATGGGGATTTCCGGCCGTCCCGCCGCGCTCTGGAGGACTTCGATGGGAACGCCGGCGGCAACCGAAACCACGAGGGGCTTGCCAAGCCCAGGCGCGATCCTGGTGAGGAGAGGAACCATGTCGGGTGGCTTCACCGCGAGGACCACCACTTCGGCCCAGGCCGCGGCGTCCGCATTGGCGCCGTCGCCCTCGGCCCGCACCCCGCTCGTCTCGGCGAAGAGCCGGCGGGAAGCCTCGGTGCGAGCGGTCGCGCGCACGTCTTCCGGCTGAGCCACGCCGGCTTGGACAACGCCACGGGCCAGCGCGGCGGCGAGCTTGCCCGCGCCAACGAATGCGATCTTCATGCGCGCAGCGTAGGGAAGCCCGCGCGAGGGAGAAGGACAGAATTTCACATCCTGGTGGCGTCGGTCACGCCCATTGCATCCGGGAAATGCTTCCGGCAGACTGGCTTCAACATGTCCGCCG
>CALMOL010000438.1 GCA_937871685.1 uncultured Verrucomicrobiota bacterium | reverse complement strand
GCGCCGACCTATGCCGCGCCCCCGGCCGAGGTGCCCTGGGACATCTTCGGGCGCGCCAGCAATCTGGCCGCCCGCATCAAGCTCGCGCCCGGCTACACCCCCGCGCTCGGCCGCGCCCTCGGCATCATCGCCACCGCCCCCGATCCCCGGCCAGTGCAGGACGCGCAGCCCGACCTGAAAGTGCGCGGCCTAAACGCCGGCCACCCCATGCTCCGCTGAGTCCGCGGCGACATGGAAATGACCGAGATCCAGGCCGACCGCGCCGACGGCAAAGGCTGGGTGCAAGTCACCAAGACCATGCGCTCGGAGATGACCGACCCCTTCCCACTGCCCGCCCCCGGAGTGGCCCAAGTCTGGCGCTACCGCGCCATCTTCCACGACGCCACCGGCCTCATCGGCAAATGGAGCGACGTCGTCCAGGTCACCGTCGCCGGAGCGTGAAGAAGCGCGCCATCGTCTTGCTGACAAGCAAGTGCTGCGCTGATCGAATGAACGCAAAAATCCCGCTTTTGCGCTTGACCGCCCTTGCTCTCCTGGCGACCGGCGCGACCGGTTGCGCCGGCCATTATGGGCTGCTGCGGGTGGCACAGGACCGCGCGCGGCCGGACACACGAGTCGAGTCTGTAGGCCCCGCGCTGGAATGGCGTCCGGGCGCGGTGGCTTTCAGTCTGGGCTGGCAGCGCGTGCGGCATCTGCATCCTTCATCGGACGAGGCCGGTGCCGCGAAGCCAGGGCCAAGCCGCTTGGCATTCTTCGCTCCGGTGTCGGAATCCGCGGTGAGCGGCACGGTGCGCCAGACGCTCGGCTTGCGCTTGGGCACGGGTGGTGCGCAGGCCGGTTTGTTTCTTGGCTACGCCGCTTCCGTGGCCTTGCGAGCGCCAGTGGCGCCCCCAGCGGGGTTCCGCATGTGCGTGGCCCGCGATGGCTCTGCCTCGCTGCAAAGCCTTTCTCTTTCCACCCCGACGACCTCCCGGCCGCCCCGTCGTCGGCTTTCCACCTCTCCTCTCTCCCCATCACCCATCCAACCATGAACCCCAGCCGACTCCATTCGCTCAGTGCCACCCGTCTTCTCCTTCCCTTAGCGATCGTCGCTCTGCTTCCCGCCTGCACGAACACCTCGCACATGCTGCTCGTGCAAGACACTCACCTCGGTTTGCACGCCGCCCCAAACCCCGAGGGGCAGAACGTGGGGGTGAGTTTCGGTTACCGCCGCCGCTTCGCCACGGTGATTCCCAAGGTCGAGTTCGGCGTCGACGACGCCCAATACAAACGCCCCGTCCGAAACGCCGCCTCCGTGGTGAGCGCGGCCTCAGCCACGTTCAATGGCCCCTTCCGCGTGCCGGAAGTTTCGGAGGTCGTCTGGACCGGGGACGCAGCCCAAAACTTCGCCAAGACCCAAAAGGCCAAGGAAATCGCCGACGAAAACCTCCGCTGAAACTCAGATCTCCCACCATGAAAATCCCCTCTTTTCCCTTCCTCGCGCTGACTGGTCTGGCGCTCCTCGGCACCGGTTGCGCCAACGTCCTCTATTACGGCAACGAGGCCAGCGTCCAGATCGCCGCGGAATACAAGCCCACGGACCCATCCGAGCCGGCCCACCTTCAGGTCGGCATCCGCGACCGCACTGCCATAGCCGTGCCGCCGCGCTACTCCCTCGCTACCCGGGAGCTCTCGCGGGAGGACAAGATCGCGCAAGGAGAGATTCTCTCCACTGCCAGCGCCTTCTCGGTCCACCGCGTAAATGCAGACGGGACGGCCAACCCAGCCACGGGCACCGGGGTGCGCGTTCGGAGCATGCTCTTTACGGGCATCGCCTCGGAAAACTTGGTAGGCACGATGACGGGCGCGCCGACCACGGCGACCCAGGCCGCGGCTGAGGCGCAGAAGCAGGCGGAAGTCAAGGCTGCCACGACCGGCGGCACGACCACGACCGTGCTGGCGAACCCAAAGTTTGCTCCCGCGACTGAGGCACTAGGCGACGCCGCAAAGGAGGCGGGCAAGCCAACACCAAAACCATAGACCTAAACCGCCCGCTTGGTTCTTGGCGGGCTGACCTTCCATCCACTCCTTCATCATCTATGAAATTCATCCAGATCACCGAGAAGAATCTCCGCTTCACCGCCACCATGAACGGAGGCACGTCATTCTACGTTGGCCGCCGCGTTTCCTACGAGGGCGACGTCGGCATCACCAACGACAGCGAGGGCAAGGGCGCCCGTTATCGGCCGGAGGATTATCCTGCGGCGGGGCACTGGGCACCCTTCATTTATCCCACCGCAGTCTGCGAAAGCTACGCCTACTTCACCAACGTGAACACCTATGATTCGGCGCGGTTCACCTTCGGCTTCTTCCAGCTCGCCGCGCATGTGGCGGACGGCGACTTCGTGCGCTTCTTTCGCGCGCTGCTCGGGACGCCGTCTGGGAGCGACTACTTCCCGGACCTTTCCATGCAGGATGGGCGCATTTTCCGCGACACGCCCGCCGGACCCCGGCAGTTGGAAAGCAAGGATTCCAGCGTCGGGCTGATGGACTACCTGAACCCCTCGACCAGTGCCGTGGAGCCCATTGAGGTGATCAACTCCGCCAAGCTCATCGACGGCGCCAACCAATTCGTCGATCAGCGCCAAGCGCAGGTGGACGAGGCGTTGAGCACAGCGCGGCGAACCGTGGCATCCGCCGCGAAGAACTACGGCTTGGACGGCATGGGCGACATCGTGTGCTTGATCGTGATGGACATTCGCCATCAAGGCCGGGGCGGCAGCCAAGCCATCATGCAGGCCCTGCACAGCTCCGCGGACGAAAAAACGCGCATCCGCAACCTGCTGAAGATCGGCTGGCCAAAATACAAAAGCCGCTTGGAGACCCTTGAGAAGGAGATCAACCGATTGGCCGAAGCCAGCGTGTTAGGAACCAAGATTTATCGCCAGGCCACTAATGATTTCGCCTGATGCACGCTGTCGCTGACGCCTCCCAACAAGTCGCCCGATCACACTCTCCCAACCTAAACCCCAACTCCACATGCCACCACCAGCACAACCAGCCCCATCCACCAACAAATTGATCGTCACTGCCGACGGTCTCAACGTCCGTGACAAGCCTTCACTCCAGGGAGCCATCGTCGGCTCGCTCAGCAAGGGTGATGCGGTTGATTGGCTAGGATCGTCCGGCGACGACTACTGGCGCAAGATCCAGAAAGGTGCCTTGGAGGGTTGGGCCTCGCACAAATACTTGGTCCCGAAACTCGCAAACGCACCCGTGGCCAGCAATCGGCCTTGGCTCCCGATTGCTTACGCCGAGCTAGGCGTGAAGGAAGTCGTGGGCAGTGGATCGAATCCACGCATCATCGAATACCTGCATTCCACCAATCTGGGAGCGCCCGACAACAACAAGGATGAAACAGCGTGGTGCTCCGCGTTCGTCAATTGGTGCATCGAGAACTCCGGCTACGCCGGCACCGACTCCGCGGCGGCCTTGTCCTGGGCCTCATGGGGCGCGAGCACCAGCGCTCCCGTTCCCGGCGACCTCGTCGTCTTCAACTGGGGCGGAGGCCATGGGCACGTTGGATTCTTCGTGTCCGCGACAGCGACCAAGGTGCAGGTGCTTGGGGGCAATCAGAGCAACGAGGTCAACGTCAAAGATTGGCCCAAGAACAAAGTGTATCGGTTCCGTAAGCCCGCATAACCGTCATTCCGCAGCAAACGGCC
>CALMOL010000437.1 GCA_937871685.1 uncultured Verrucomicrobiota bacterium | reverse complement strand
CTCCTTGTCCAACTCCGCCACCAAGTCCGGCCGGTCGATGGATTCCCAAGCTCGTCTCGCCGCCGCCACATGCTTGATCCGCGCCGCCGACCCCTCATCCTCTAACCAAGCAAGCCGCCGATGCGTCCGACCGATGGAATTTGGCTCTGGAATCTGCTCATAGAGGAGGAGCGCTTCCTCGTAGTGCACTTTCGCCTTCGCAGGCGCCAAGTTGAGCAGTGCAACGTCGCCGAAGTATTGGATGCAGTTGGCCTCTCCCAGAATATCACCTGCCTCTCGAAAGAGCACGATCGCTTCGTCGATAAGCGTTCGCGCTCGGGAGTGTTCGCCGCGCCGCAGGGCGATAAAACCTTGGCTAAATTTGCAGTTTGCTTCACCAACCTTATTAGATGCCGTGCGAAAGAGCGGCAACGCTTGTGCAAAGAGGGCCGCGGCCTCCGAATTTTCTGAGTTTTCCAACGCGAGTTTCCCCAGGCTGTAAATGCAATTGGACTCTCCGACGAGGTCACCCACCTGACGATAGAGCAACAACGCCTTCTCAAAGTGGACTCGTGCCACCGGATACTCCGAACGTTGTAGTGCGATGGTTCCTAGACCCCGGATGCAGTTTGCTTCGCCCATCACATCACCCACCCGATGGAGGATCGGGGAAGCTTGAAGGAAGCATGCCTGCGCTTCCGCATGTTCCGAACTCTGTAGAGCGATGATTCCCAGCCCGACAATACTGCTCGCCTCTCCCAATTCGTCGCCGGCCCGTTGGTAGAGGGGAATTGCTTCCTCGAAACACAGGCGCGCCTTTGCGAGTTGCGTGCGATGCAAAGCAATGTCGCCAATGCTCCTGATGCAGTTAGCCTCACCCCTTACATCGCCAACTCTCTTAAAGATCGGCAGGGCCTCGTCAAACAGCGCCAACGCCGCTGAATGTTCTGATCGATCCAGCGCGACGTTTCCCAAGCCATGAAGACAATTTGCTTCTCCTTGGAGATCCTCTGCACTACGAAAGAGTGGCAACGCCTCCTCGAAGCGCGCCTGCGCATCCGAATGCCTTGAACGGTGAAAAGCGACCATCCCCTCCATCAAAGCGATACGGGCGTGAGGTTGTGGGAAGCTTTCTGGAAGTAATCGCCCACGCACCCCCACCATTTCGGTGGTCACTTCCCACCCACAGAAGCGAGCCAGATTTCCGACTGCCCACCAAGCGTCAGCAATCACCTCAGCAGATTCTGTCGTGATTACCTCAGCTTCTGTGACTGCAAAAAGGTTCGGAAGTTCTGGACGTAGACGGTTGGACGCCGCCTGACTGTTGCCCTGAGCTGCTGCGCTCCGATGTTGGGCTGCCTCGTGGAGATAGTGCCTGCGTGCCGCAGCCCAAATCGCGTCAACGGCCGCTCCGACGCCCTCATTCAGGATAAATCTGCGGAGCGGTGGTAATAACTGCATGCGGCCGTTTTCCGGGCGACACAAGCCGACTAAGGTAGCTGCGTGGAGACAGGAAAGTGCCTCAATGCCAAGGACAGACGTAGCATCCTCATCTGCGACGCCGGCCGGCAGCCGAGCGAGCACGGTGAGCACCCGACGCGCGTCGTCATCCAAGCGCGGATTCTCCCACGAGAGGCGCAGCGAGAAATCCAGGCTGCCCTCCCGGCTTCCCTCCGCCTTGAGGAGGCGAACTCCTTCCATTTCCCATCGCTCTAGCAAAGCGGCGAGGCTGCCACCGGTGGTCGCGACGTGAGCAAGCAGCTTCACCGCTAGCGGCAGGCCGGCCATCTCTCCTAGGAGACGATCCACCCGAGCGTCTCCCAGAAATTTCTTATCGGATACGCGGTGGAAGAGTTCAGCCGCCTCCGGCGCAGTGAGCAGCGACGGCTCGAAGCGCCGGCACTCGAAGCGCAGTGGGTAGTCGCTCCCCCGCACGGACAGGGCCACAGCTGCACCCGCCGCCAGCCACCCGCTGACGATTTCCTCGACCTCCGCCCGATGGGGTTTGCTCCATGGGGTCTCGAAATTGTCGATGACCACGAGACCGCGCTGGGCAGCGAGGGCGGCGCGCACCGCCCTGGCTGGGTCTGGATCATTCACTCCGAGGGCGGCGGCGGCGAGGCGGATGAGCGCGCCGGGATTCTCCGCGGCCTCCGCCCGGAGGAAGTAGAGGCGCGCCCCGAAGCGCGCGACGACGCGCGGATCATGGAGCAACTGGTGGGTGAGCGTCGTCTTGCCCAGTCCTGGGAATCCATGCACCACGGAGGCCTTCCGCTCGCCAGAGAGCACTTGGTTCACCAAATCTTCCAGGATGGCATCCCGGCCGAGGAAGATCGGCGGTGGCGGCGGGAGCTGTGGCGCCACGGACGTGACCGCGGACGACGGCGTCGAAGCCGCAACTGGCGCGGACGTTGCCGCAGGCGGCGGGACTAGCTCCTTCAAGAACTTAGCCAAGCCGCCGTGATCCGGGCCATACGAAATTTCGAAGACGCGCGCACCCAGGATAGACTGTCGGCCCTCGCCGGCCGCGAGCTCGGGATCGCAAACCAGATGGTAGAAACGCACCGGGCTTCCCTTGAATGCCTCGTGGAACCACTGGAAATGCGGCCCGAGGTCGGGATCGCTCAGGCCGGCCGCGCCGCAGCCGACGAAGACGAAGGTGTGCGCGAGCGTGAGCGCTTGAAGGAGTGCTTTGTAAGCCTGATTTCTGCCCAGATCGTGGTAGGAGCGACCGCCAAAAACGACGGAGTCGATATCCTCCCAGTGGCCGTGGAAGTGGAGCACACCGCGGCGCGTGCCTCGCATTACCTCTTGGACCCGGTAGGGATTCGTCCACGGGACAGAATCCAGCCCGAGGGCTTGGCCGAGGAGACCGTCGTAGTTCGTCGTCGCGAACAGCCCGGGTAGTTCCCGCAGCGCGTTCAGCACGTCGGTATTGGCAGCGATGAGTGAGCCAACTGTGCGCTTAAGCCAAAGGCGGTATTCGTCGTCGTTCGGCCCACGGAGCGCGTCTTCAACCGCTTCGGCCGCTTGAATGAGGGACTTCGTGCTGGCGCGCCCGATCTGCTGCTGGACGATGGCGGCGTCTTCGGCTGGCAGTCGCTTCAGTTCCTTATGAGCCCAGTCGAGGCCATGCTGGACCAAGCCGGTCCAGGAGGCGACGGCGGCCCGGTTGGTCGCGCCAGACGAGACGCCGGAGCCCACGAGATAAAGAGCGCGGCCGGCGCGAATCTCTTCGCGAAGGTCGTTAAGAAGGGAATCCCCAGCCATCCCCAATTGTGAAGCTGAGCATGCCTCGATGTCACCCGGGATTTCCGCAGTATGCCCGGCGGTGCGGGGCGATGCCG
>CALMOL010000436.1 GCA_937871685.1 uncultured Verrucomicrobiota bacterium | reverse complement strand
GACCAGCGCAGTCCTCGCGAGGACCCGTTGGGTCCTCGCGAGGATAGGGAAGCATCCTCCGAAGGACCGCGGCGGTCCTCGGGAGGACCAAGTTGGTCCTCGCGAGGATGCCTCAGGGTCCTCGGGAGGACCACCCGGCATCCTCCCGAGGAGGGGTGGACATCCTCGAAAGGGCCCTCGCCGAGCCGGCCAGCGGGCGGGCGCTTCTGGGAAAAGGCTTCGGAACCCGCCAGCGGGGCGCGTTCGACCCGGCCGAGGCGGGAGGCGAGCCAACCCAGGCGAGGGTGGCTTTTCTTACCCGAGTCCGGGTCAGAGCGAGGGGGGACGGCGAGCGGGCTTACAGCGGTTTTCAAAGACTTTGAGCGACTTCGGTCGCTGGATGCTCGGCCACTGGGAGCGCCGGCATCCTGCCGGCTTCATGAACCCGCGCGCCGGAGACGCGCCTCGCGGCCAAGCCGGCAGGATGCCGACGCTCCCAGTGGCCGAGGAACCGTCTGGGCATCGCTCAGCTTCAATGAAGACCGCTGTAATCTTGCGCCAGCATTGCGCGGGCGTGGTCGAGCACGGCGTGGCGCAGGCTGGCCGGCGCCACGACGCAGGCGTCGCGGCCCCAGCGCAAGGCGAAGCGGACCAGGTCGAGGTTGTGCGGCGCGTGTAGCGGTAGCCGCCGCCATTGCCCGCCAGGCTCTCGATGGGCAGCCGCAGCGTGTGCTGCATGGTGGCGATGTCGCGCTGGATGGTGCGCGGGCTGATGCCTATTTCCTTCGCCCGGCTCGCGGCCGTGGGCGGCGTGCGGGGGCGCTCGGCGAGGAGGCGGTGGATGGTGAGGATGCGCCACAGCGGGTCGCGCCCGGTCACGGCGGGAAGCGCCGCGGGCGGCTCCAGATTGGGGTGGCCGCGGCCGCGCTTGCGCTTGAGGGCAGGATCGGGAGGAGCCTCGCCGGGCTCCGGCGAATCGTCCCGCCGGGAGGACGGCGGCGAGGCCGCTGGCGGGCGTTCCGTGGCCGGCGCGGGAACGCGCCGCGGCGGGTTTTTCGGCGCGAGGAAGCGCTCGACGAGGAGGAGGGAGCAGTGGGAGGCATCAGATTTTTTAGGAAAAAATTCAAACACGACAGCTCCTGACATGGTGCCTGGTCGAGGGTCGCCTTGTCACCAAATTTCGTTGGCGACTTCCAGAAGAAAACGGCCCCGCGGCGCTTTCCCTGGAACGAGAAAAGTCGGACCGCGTCAACCCCACACACGCCATGCGTAACAACATCAAAACCCTCAGCCACTCGCCCCGCCCCGCGGCGCTGCCGACGGCCGAGCAATTGCACACCGTCCAGGTGGCCGTTGCCGCGCTCAACACCGCGCTGGCGCCCCTGCTCCAGCCCCTCACCGAGGGGGAGCTCCGCGACCTCCTCAAGGTGGGCCTCGCCAACGAGTCGTTCACGCGCGACTACGTCAACCTCATCACCGCGCACCCCGACCTCCTGCCCGGCTACCTCCGCACCGGCGAGACGCAAACCGGCTGGGAGGCGCGCGACGCGTTTGCGGCGTGCGGCCAAGCCATCGCGCAGATCGGCCTGAAGATCGCCGGCACCGTGAAGGCGCTCCAAAGCGACTGCTACGCCGCGGCGTTGTCCGGCTACCGCATCCTCGTGAAGGGCGGCGTGCCGGCCGGCTTCGAGGGCGAGGTGGCCCCGCTGCGCGAGCACATGGCCCAGCGCCAGGCGCGCCGCCGCGAGACGCGCGCAAGCCGCCTCGCGCTCAAGGCCGCCCAGGACGCCCTCGCCGCGGCCGGCGGCGGCGGCGAGTCCCCCGCCCCGCCGGCAACGACGCTCGCGGCCGAGAAGGTCACGGTGCTTCCGCTGAGCGCGGGCGTCGCCACCAAGTCGCGCATCGGCTTCGCTCCCGCCGAGCAGGCGGCGTAGGCGGAGAGATCGACGCGAAGCGAGCGCTGGTCGAGCGCGTGGGCGGCAGCCTACAGGACAAGAACCCCAGCGGGCGCTTCCGAAAGGGAGCGCCCGCTTTTCGCATTCGAGAAGAAGCACGAGACAAGGTCACGGAAGCAGGTGCGCCCCGAACGCTGGGGACGCTCCCTCCTGGGAGCGCCGGCATCCTGCCGGCAGGGTTCGTCCTGGGCACCTTGCTCCTTCGGCCTCCTTCCCCATGCCTGCTGCGTTGCGCTTGCGAGCCGCAATTCCTTCGCATGCATAAGAGAGTATCCACGGAGTGAGCCTTGTCCTCAGCATGGCACTGGATGGATGTTGAAGTGGGTGGCAGGAGCCGCGATGTCTGGAACGAGGCCGAAGTAACGAGGTGCCCACCATGGAACCCTGCCGGCAGGATGCCGGCGCTCCCAGGAGCGACCGGGTTGAGCAAAAGTGGGAGCACTCCTTGCCCGCGCCATTGTGTCGAAGAGTGAGGTGGTTCGTGGCAAAAAGTATCAAGGTGTCCAGATGGGGCTCATGCCAGCAGGACTGGTCCTCGGCCCCTTGCTGTTTCGGCATCCTTTCCGGAATGATATTTCAGGTCTTCCGCGCTTCACCGATGCCTCCCATTCAGCGCCAACTTGCTGCCGCCTCGCCGCCCGCGGAGTGGCGATCGCGCGGCTACCTGCCGCATTTCGATCGTCCTGGCCTGCTTCAAGCCATCACTTTTCGCCTCCAAGATTCGATTCCGGCGCAAATCCTCGCGGCGTGGCGGGAAGAGCTGTCCCACGCCGCAACGCTCCCCGAGACCAAGCGCCGCCAAGTCGAATTGCGCGGGCAACTCGACCATTATGAGGACGCCGGCCACGGCGCATGCTGGCTGCGCGATCCACGCGTCGCGCGGGTCGTGGAGGACGCGCTGCTGCACTTCGACGGCGGGCATTACCGCCTCCTCGCGTGGTGCATCATGCCCAATCACGTTCACGCGCTGATCGAGTCGGAGGAAGGCAGGCGGCTGGAGGGGATCGTCCATTCGTGGAAGTCGTTCACGGCTTTGCAGGCGAACCGTCTTCTGCGGCGTCGAGGGGCATTTTGGTTTCGCGAGTATCACGACCGCTACGTCCGCGACGAGGAGCACTTCGCGAACGTCGTGCATTACATCGAGATGAACCCGGTGAAGGCGGGGTTGGTGAAGACGGCGGACCAGTGGAGATTTTCTAGCGCGGGGCGGCAGAAGTGAAGGCGCTGGCAGAAGTAGCAAGGTGCCCTGCCGGACCCTGCCGGCATGAGCCGATCCCGCAAAGCGGGAGAAACTGCCAGGGTGCGGGGGGCAATCCGGCGCTCCCGGGAGAGATCGCTCACAACGGGTAAAGCGCACTCACCTCCGTGGCGGTGGGAAACCCGCGTTCGGAGCAAGAGGCCCGGGACAGGCCCTGCCGGCAGGATGCCGGCGCTCCCAGGAGGGACCGCGTCGGGCAAAAGTGAGCGCCCGCCTTCTCTGCGGCACCGTGCCAGGGGTCGCCCGTTTGGGCGGGAGCCACCCGCGCATCGAGCATCGGCAGGCAGACTACTCGTCCGCGACCTCGACGGCCTTGATCTCGTATTGACGCAGCGTCTCCCCGCTGGTGCCGCTCTGCGGGCCGTCGGGCACATGGAGGCTCCATTGGCGGCGCTCCTCCGCCGCGGCGGCTTCGCGGGTTTCAAACCGGCCAACCAAGTCGGTGCCCTCCGTGACATCGTAGTCCAGCGGGGTGCCACCCATCCGGCCGTAGTAGGTCCAGTGGCAGGAGAGTTCGTAAACGGTCTTCATGCGAGGCCGCGGGGCCAGAGCGATCAGACCAATTCGGGCAGCCCATTCAGCACCTTGTCCACCGTGATGGGGTAGTCGCGCACGCGCACGCCGGTGGCGTGGTGGATCGCGTTGGCGATGGCCGCGCCGACGCCGCAGATGCCGAGCTCGCCCACGCCCTTGGCCTTCATCGGCGAGGAGATGGGGTCGGCCTCGTCCAGGAAGATCACTTCCTGGTGCGGGATGTCGGCGTGCACGGGCACCTCGTAGCCGGCGAGGTCGTGGTTCACGAAGAAGCCCTGGCGCTTGTCCACGGCGAGCTCCTCGGTCAGCGCGGCGCCGGCGCCCATCGTCATCGCGCCGATCACCTGGGAGCGCGCGGTCTTGGGGTTGAGGATGCGCCCCGCGGCGCACACCGCCAGCATGCGGCGGATGCGCGTCTCGCCGGTGAAGGAATGGACCGCCACCTCGACGAAGTGGCCCGCGAAGGTGGACTGCTGGTATTTCTTGCCGAGCTCGCCGTATTCGATGCCGTCCTCGGCGGAGAGGCCGGCCTCGCCCGCCGCCTCGGCGAGGGAAACGCGGCGCTCGCCCGCGCGCACGGCGCCGTCGGCGAATTCCAAGTTGGCCGGGTCGAGGCCGAGCTTTTGGGCGATCATCTCGCGCAGCTTCATGCAGGCGGCATAGACGCCCGCGGTGGAGTTGTTGGCTCCCCACTGGCCGCCCGAGCCGGAGGAAGTGGGGAAGCTCGAGTCTCCGAGCGAGACCGTTACCTTCTCGAGCGGCACGCCCATCACCTCGGCGGCGGTTTGCGCGATGATCGTGTAGGAGCCGGTGCCGATGTCGGTCATGTCGGTCTCGACGGTCACGCCGCCGTCCTTGCCGAGGCGCACGCGGGCCGCCGATTTCATGAGGACGTTGTTGCGAAAGCCGGCGGCGACGCCGATCCCGACGAGCCAGTCGCCGTCGCGCGTTTGGGCGGGCTTCGGGTTGCGCTGGCTCCAGCCGAAACGCTCGGCGCCCTGGCGCAGGCACTCGATGAGTTGGCGCTGGGAGAAGGGGCGCTCCGGCTTCTCGGGATCCACCTGGGTGTCGTTGCGGACGCGGAACTCGATGGGATCGAGCCCGAGCTTTTCCGCCATCTCGTCCATGGCGATTTCCAGCGCCATCAGGCCCGGGGCCTCGCCCGGCGCGCGCATGGCGTTGCCCTCGGGGAGGTCGAGCACGGCGAGCCGCAGGGCGGTCAGGCGGTTGGCGCCGGCGTAGAGCAGCTTCGTTTGCGAGGGAGCGGTCTCGGGCCGGCCCTGCGGCAGGTTTCCCGACGTGCTCTCGTGGGCGATGGCGGTGATCCTGCCGTCGGCGTCCGCGCCGATGCGGATGCGCTGGATGGTCGCGGGCCGGTGCGTGGTGTTGTTCGGGATCATGGGCCGCGGGAGCGCCACCTTCACGGGGCGCTTGGCCGCCTTGGCGCCCAGGGCCGCCGCGACGACGTCGGCGCGCAGGAAGAGCTTTCCGCCGAACCCGCCGCCGATGTAGGGCGAGATGATGCGGACGTTTTCGGGGGGCAGGCCGAGGGTCTTGGCGAGGTCCTGCTTGGCCCAGTTGATCATCTGGTTGGAGGTCCAGACGGTGAGCTTGTCGCCTTCCCACGCGGCGATGGAGGCGTGCGGCTCCATCATCATGTGGCTCTGGTCCGGCGTGGTGTATTGCGCGTCGAGCTTGACCGCCGCCGCCGCGAAGGCGCCGTCGAAGTCGCCGACCCGGTTGATCCGGCTGGCGTCGCCGCCTCCGGGGGCGGCGGGGCCGGTGAGCGGCGCGCTTGGGGCCTCGGCGGCGAGGTCGAACTTCCCCGGGGCGCGCGAATACTCGACGCGGATCAGGCTGGCGGCGGAGCGGGCCTGCTCGAAGGTCTCGGCGACGACGAGCGCGATCGCCTGGTGGTAGTGCATGACCTCCGCGCCGCCGAACAACTGGGCGATGTTGCGCATGCCCAAGGGCAGCTTGGGCACGTCGAGCGTGGAGACGATCGTCACGACGCCGGGCGCGGCCTTGGCCTTGTCCACGTCGATCCGGGTGACGGTGCCCTTGGCGATGGCCGAGCCGAGGAGGTAGCCGTAGGCTTGGTTCGGCGCGACGTCGTGGCGCTCGTAGGCATACGGCGCGGTGCCGGTGGTCTTGAGCTTGCCGTCGATGCGGTCCGGGGACTTGCCGACGACCTTGAGCTGGTCGATCGGGTTGGTGGTGGCGGGAACGTCAAATTTCATAGGTCAGGCCTTCTTGGCGGCGGCGAGCACGGCGCCGAGCGTGCGCTCGACGAGCTTCAACTTGAATGCGTTGTCCTCGGTCGGTTTTGCGCCGGCGAGCAGCTTCGCGGCGACGGCCTTCGCGCCCTTAGGCAGCTCCTTTTCCGCGGCCTCGACGCGCCACGGCTTGTGCGCGATGCCGCCGACCGCCACGTGCCCGGTGCCGTCTGGCTGGATGACCGCCGCCACAGAGACGAGCGCGAACGCGTAGGAGGCGCGGTCGCGCACTTTGCGATAGTAATGTTTGCCGCCGAGCGGCTTGGGCAGGACCACGGCCGTAATGAGCTCGCCCGGGGCCAGGACGGTTTCGACGTGCGGCGTGGTGCCGGGCAGGCGGTGGAAGTCCGCGATGGGAATCGAGCGCTTGGTGCCGTCGGCCTTCACCGTTTCCACCGTGGCGTCGAGCACGCGCATGGCCACGGCCATGTCGCCGGGATAGGTGGCGATGCAGGCGTCGCTCACGCCGATGACGGCGAGCTGCCGGCTGTAGCCGCCGATGGCGCCGCAGCCGCTCCCGGGCTGGCGCTTGTTGCAGGGCTGGGCGGTGTCGTAGAAATACGGGCAGCGGGTGCGCTGGAGGAGATTACCGGCGGTGGTGGCCTTATTGCGGAGCTGGCCCGATGCCCCGGCCACGATGGCGCGGGTGAGCACGGCGTAGTCGCGCCGCACGCGAGCATCGGCCGCGAGGGCCGTGTTGCGCACGAGGGCGCCGATGCGGAGGCCGCCCTCGGGGGTGGTCTCGATCTTGTCGAAGCCGAGGCCGTTGACGTCGATCAGGTGCGTCGGCGTCTCGATCTGGAGCTTCATCAGGTCGAGCAGGTTGGTGCCGCCCGCGATGAACTTGGCGGTGGGCTGGCGCGTGGCCGCGGCGGCGGCCTCGGCGGGCGACTTGGCGCGTTCGTAGGTGAAAGGCTTCATGCTTGGTCCTTTGCTCCGGCGGCCTCGGTGATGGCCTCGACGATGTTGGAATACGCGCCGCAGCGGCAGATGTTGCCGCTCATGCGCTCACGCAGCTCCAGCGTGGTGAGCTTCGCGGGCGCGGAAAGGTCCTCGGTGACGTGGCTGGGGATGCCGGCCTTGATCTCGCGCAGGGTGGCTACGGCCGAGCAGATCTGGCCGGGGGTGCAGTAGCCGCACTGGAAGCCGTCGCATTTGACGAAGGCGGCCTGCATCGGGTGCATCTTCTGCGGCGTGCCCAGGCCCTCGATGGTGGTGATCTCGTCGCCCTGGTGCATCAGCGCGAGCGTGAGGCAGGAGTTGATGCGCTCGCCGTTGACCATCACGGTGCACGCGCCGCACTGGCCGTGGTCGCAGCCTTTCTTGCTGCCGGTCAGCCGCAGGTGCTCGCGCAAGGCGTCGAGCAGCGTGGTGCGCGTGTCGAGCTCCAGCGCGTGGGTGGCGCCGTTCACCCGGAGGGAAAGCTTGGCCATCCAAGGCGTCTCGGTCGTCGGCGCGGCGAGCGGCGCGACCGGCGTCTCGGCGGGAAGCCGCCGGGCCGCGAAAGATGACGCCACGGCCGCCGCAGTGGCGGTGCCGAGCACCAGGAATTTACGTCGGCTGAGGCCGGATTCGTCGGCCGGTTCCCCGAGGGGATTCGCGCTGGAGGGGTCTTCCATGGGTTAGGCAGTTGGAGGGGTGGCGGAAATCCGGTGTCCGTGTCAGTTTGACATCGCGGCTCGGGCGTCTTTCGGGCTCATTGCTGACAGGTGAAAGACGAACTTGCGTGGTCAACACCAAGAAGGTTGATGACCTCGTTTGGTCTTAAAGCGGTTTTCGATGAGGTTGAGCGAGTCTCGAACCCGCCCTCGGCGCGGCCGACGCCGCTCCAGGTCTTTGAAAACCGCTGCAAGGGGACCAGTGGGTGTCTGTCGCCCGGATGGCAAGGCGTTCGCTGTCTGCGAGAGGGTTTGCCGTTGCCACGGCCGTGACTACGCTGATCTGTGACCATCGAACTGAAGCTGCGCAAGATCGGCAACTCCCTGGGCGTGGTGCTGCCCAAGGAGGCTCTCGCCCGGCTCAACGCAGACGAGGGCGACACGTTGGTGCTCACCGAGGCTCCTGACGGCAGCTTCCGCGTGACTCCGGACAAAGGGGACTTTGCCCACCAGATGGCCGTGGCCGATGAGATTGCCAACCGCTACCGAAACGCGCTGCGTGAGTTGGCGAAATGAAAAATCCGACGTGGGTCAGGCGCGACGTGGTGCTCGCGTTCCATGAGCGATTGCTCGCGGAACACGGCGGCTCCGCGGGGATCCGCGACGCCGGCTTGCTGGAATCGGCCCTGCGGCGGCCCGAGAACCTGCTTGTCTATGGTAATCCATCGCCATTCGACTTGGCCGCAAGCTACGCCTTTGGCTTGGTGAAGAACCATCCGTTCGTTGACGGTAACAAGCGGATCGGGTTTGCCACTGCGGCGCTCTTTCTCGGCCTGAACGGCATCTATTTTGACGCGCCGGAGGTGGAAGTCGTCCTGCGCACGCTGGCGCTCGCCGCTGGCGAGATGAGCGAAGCCGCTTACTCCGAATGGCTGAAAGCTAGCGCAAGGAGCCCATGAGCCACGCGGCCGGCGCATGCGCCGTTCGCGGATTATCTTACCACTCGATCACCGTGGCGCCCCAGGTCAGGCCGGCGCCGAAGGCCACGAGGAGAATCTTGTCGCCGCGACCGAAGCGGCCCTCGCGGTGGGCTTCGTCCAGGGCCATCGCCACGGCGGCGGCGCCGGTGTTGCCGTAGCGTTGGACGTTGATGAAGACTTTCTCGGTGGGGATCTTCAGGCGCTCGGCCACGCCGTCGATGATGCGGAGGTTCGCCTGGTGCGGGACGATGAGCTTGATGTCGCCGGGGCCGAGGCCGGCCTTGCGCATCGCGTCCTGGCAGGCGGCCACCATGTTGCCCACGGCCTGGCGATACACTTCCTTGCCGCTCATCTGCAGCTTGTGGAGGTTCTTGCCGTAGTTTTCCGGCGTGAGCGGGGTGCGGGTGCCGCCGACCGGGATATTCAGGATGTGGGCCAGCGAGCCGTCGGTGCCGGAGGCGCTCGCGAGCACGCCGGGGCCGGCGACTTGGCCCTCGCGCGGCTGGCCGAGCAGCACGGCGCCGGCGCCATCGCCGAAGAGCACGCAGGTGTTGCGGTCGGTCCAGTCGGTGACGGAGCCGATCTTTTCCGCGCCGATCACGAGGGCATAGCGGTGCACGCCGCCCTCGAGCAACTGGCTGGCAACCTCCAGGCCGTAGATGAAGCCGGTGCAGGCCGCGGCGAGGTCGAAGGCCGTGGCCTTCCTCGCGCCGAGGAGTTCCTGGATGAAGCACGCGGTGGCGGGGAACACCATGTCGCCGGTGACGGTGGCGCAGATGATGAGGTCCACCTCGGAGGCGTCCACGCCGGCCTGCTCCAGCGCGGCGCGGGCGGCATTGGCGCCAAGGACACTCGTGTGCTCGTGCTCGGCGGCGATGCGGCGCTCCTTCATGCCGGTGCGCGTGGTGATCCACTCGTCGCTCGTGTCCACCATGGTGGCGAGCTCCGCGTTGGTGAGGACGCGCTCGGGGTTGTAGCGGCCGGTGCCGAGCACGGCGGCACGCGGCGCGCCCGGGCGAAGGGGCGCGAGGGCCGGGGCGGCGTCAGGCGGGGGTTGGCGACGACTGCGGGACGGACTCATAAAAGCGCTTCATCTCCTCGACGATGTGGGGGTTCACCTTGTGGACCACGGATTCCATGCCGACGCGAATCGCATTCTTCGCCGCCTCGGGCGAGGAGGACCCGTGGGCGATGATCACGATGCCGTCCACGCCGAGCAGGGGCTGGCCGCCGTATTGGTCGGCGCTCACCTTGTTCGCGATGGCCTTGAAGGCCTTGCGCGCGAGGGCGGCGCCGACCTTTCGCAGGGGGGTCTTCATCAGCTCGTGCTTGAGCCACGAGAAGATGGCGTGGGCCAGCGCCTCGCAGGACTTGAGCATCACGTTGCCCACGAAGCCGTCGCACACGACGACCTCGACGGGCTTCTCGAAGAGGTCATGCCCCTCGACGTTGCCGCGGAAGGGCAGGCCGGAGTCCTTGAGGAGCTGGAAAACCTCGCGGGTGAAGTCGTTGCCCTTGCCGTCCTCGGCGCCGATGGAGAGGAGGCCGACCTCGGGCTTCTTGTAACCGAGGACGTGGCGGGAATACACCGATCCCATCACGGCGTATTGCAGGAGGTTGATGGGCTTGGCGCCGGGGTTTGCGCCGGCGTCGATGAGGACGAAGAGGTTCGTCTCCGTGGGGAAGGTGACCGCGATTCCGGCGCGGTCGATCCCGGCGAGGGTGCGCAGCTTGAGCGTGCTGGCGGCCACGGCGGCGCCGGTGTGGCCGGCGCTCATCACGGCGTCGGCGTCGCCCTTCTTCACGAGGTCCACCGCGCGGGCAATGGAGGAGTCGCGCTTGCGGCGCAGGGTGAGCGCGGCGTCGTCCTCCATGTCCACGACTTGCGTGGAGTGGACGATCTCGATGCGCCGGTCGTTGCAGGCGACGCGCTTCAACTCCGCCTCGACGCGCGGCGTGTCGCCGACGAGGAAAAGGCGGTCGAGGTGCCCGTATTCGCGCAGGGCCAGCGCGGCGCCCTCGACGATGTTGGCCGGAGCGAAGTCGCCCCCCATCGCGTCAACGGCGATCTTCATGGGCGAGGGCGCCGCGC
>CALMOL010000435.1 GCA_937871685.1 uncultured Verrucomicrobiota bacterium | reverse complement strand
GCCCCGCCCACCGTGGCCGAATTTCCCGCTCGGCAGCTTCCGCTGCTCGATCCACCGCCAGACGGCGATGCCCTCGCTCCCGTGCTGGAGGCGCTGCTCTTCGCCTCGCCGCGCCCGCTCCCTACCCGGGAAATCCTCGGTCTGCTTCGCTCGGCCGCGGAAAACGAGTCGGAGCACATCGGCGCTGCCGCGCTGGGCCGGGCGCGCGAGGGCGAGGTCCACGCGGGGCTTGTCGCCCTGCGCGACCGATGGGCGAAGGAAGGCCGCGGCGTGCGGCTCGACGAGACGGCGGCGGGCTGGCAAATGGCCACCGCGCCCGAGTGCGGCGCCTGGGTGCGAGAGCTCTTTCCCGGCGAGCGGCCGGCGCGCCTGTCGCCCGCCGCGCTCGAAACCCTCGCCGTGATCGCCTACCGCCAGCCCATCGCCCGCGCCGAGGTAGAGGCCGTGCGCGGAGTGGCCGTGGACGGAACCGTCCAGACCCTGCTCGACCGCGGCCTGCTGCGCATCGCCGGCCGCTCCGAGGCGCCGGGCCGGCCGATCCTCTACGGCACCACCGATTTTTTCCTGGAACACTTCGGCCTGCGCGACTTGGCGGAGTTGCCAAACGCCGAGGAACTCAAGCGCGTCGTGCTGCCTAGACCGAAAGAAGACCCAAGCACCAAGCCTCAGGCTTCAAGGCCGGAAGGAGAAGAGCGGGAATCCGCGCCGGAGCCTCCCTCCGGCGTCCACTCGTCCTGATTTTCCTCGTTCCGCTGGCTTCATCCCTCCTTGAAGCTTGAGGCCTGAAGCTTAGAACTTCTCCCATGCGCTCTTTCTCCCCCGACGAGCCGGAACGCATGGACCTGCCGCAGCCGGTCTCGGAGGAGCTTGAGCGTGACTTGGACGCCCTCGAGGGGATCAACCGCCGCTTCGGGGGCTGGGCGCTTTGGGATCGCCTCGCCGCGCGCTGGCTGGATCCAAACTTGGAGGACGCCGGTCCCCGCCCTCGCCGCATCCTCGACCTTTGCACCGGGGCTGGCGACGGGCCGCGATACTTCGCGCTGGCGGCGCGGAAGGCCGGCGTGCCCGTGGAAATCCTCGGCGTGGACGCGCATCCCTCGACCCTCGCGATCGCGGCGCGACGCTCGGCCGGCTTCCCCGAGATCCGCTTCCGCGAGGGGGACGCGCGGGTGTTCCTGCCGGCTCCGGGCGAGGAATGGGACTTCGTGATGTGCTCGCTGGCGCTCCACCACTTTTCCGAGTCAGACGCCGTGCGGGTGCTCCGGCGGATGCGCGAGCTAGGCCGGCGCGGCGCGGCCGTGCTCGACCTCGAGCGCGGCCTCGTCGGCACCGTCGGCGCGTGGCTCTTGACCACGTTCATTTGGCGCGACCCCATGACCAAGCACGACGCGAGGCTCTCGGCGCGCCGCGCGTGGTCGGCCGGCGAGCTGGAAAACCTCGCGCGGACCGCCGGTTGGTCGGATTGCGTCCACGAGCGAATGCGCTGGGTCGCGCGGCAAATGATCCGCTTCGAAACGCGCGCGCGCTCGGGCCTGCGTTTGCTGCCGCGGCCCGGTGGCGGTTGACGGCGCCGTCGCGCACCGGAAGGGTCGCTGCTTATGCCCGAAGCCCCCGAGGTCCCCATCGAACACATCACCGAGCACATCCATCACGAGGCCCAGCACGGGAGCGGCCCGAGTTGGATAATGGGCGTGGCGCTTTCCTCCGCGTTGCTGGCCGGCTTGGCGGCCGTCTCGTCGCTGCTCGCCGGCTTCCACGCCAACGAAGCCATGATCGACAACATCAAGGCGTCCAACCAGTGGGCGTATTACCAGTCGAAGAGCCTCAAAAAGAACATCGTCGAGTCCAAGCTGGAGTTGCTCGACGTGCTCGGGAAGCCTTCCGACCCCAAGGAGAAGGAGAGGATCTCCCGCTACGACAGCGAGATGCAGGGCATCCAGAAAAAGGCCGAGGAACTCGAGCATCACTCGACCGCCCACCTGCACAAGCACGAGGTCTTCGCCCGCGCGGTCACCATGTTCCAGGTGGCCATCGCCGTGGCGGCCATCGCCGTGCTCGTCAAGAAACCCCTGTTCTGGTTCGTGGGGCTGGGCTTCGGGACGATCGGCGCGGTGTTCACCGTCATGGCCTGGCTCGCGCACTGAGCGCCCACAACTCCCCGCCGCGTGTCGCCGCCCGCCCCGACCGTCTCGCTGCGAGAACTCTTCGCGGGGTTCTGCTCCATCGGGCTGTCGGGCTTCGGCGGTGTGCTGCCCTGGGCGCGCCGGATGATGGTGAACCAGCGCGGATGGCTCACGGACGAGGAGTTTACCGTCATGCTCGGCCTCTGCTCCACGCTGCCGGGGCCAAACATCGTAAACCTCGCGGCGGCCCTCGGTGCGCGGCTGCGTGGGCCGGCCGGCACCCTTGTCGCCCTCGCCGGACTGCTCCTGCCAACGCTCGGCCTCGTGCTGGCT
>CALMOL010000434.1:4024-11314 GCA_937871685.1 uncultured Verrucomicrobiota bacterium | reverse complement strand
AAGCGCCTCATCGGAGAAATGAACCGGCGACTGCCGCGGCGATGACTTCCGGCCAACTGTCTTTCTTTAAGGCGGCTGGCTATGTCGCATACGCAAGGTGAGTTGTCATCCTCGAAGCGAGGCTCCGGCGTGACGTCGTTTGCGGAACAAAAGAAGTGTCGGCCAGTCACCGGCCGCTGCTTGAGGTAAAGGCGACCCTGATCTCCGAGCGGCAAGGCGCCGCCGCTCCGTCGCGTGCAGCTGTCGCTCAACTTGCCGGAAACGGCTGCACGCGCGTCAGGCGCAATGTTTCTTGCGCGGGGAACCCGCCGGCTGAGCCTGTGCCATGCACGTCATCCAAATCAGCGACCGCGAGTTCCTCAATCTCAGCAACGTCGCCAAAGTTCACTTCAAGGCGGACGACAAGCATGCCGAGGTTATCCTCTCGTCCGGGGAAAAGACGAAAGTCTCCGGCAAAGAGGAAATCGAGAAGCTCAAGGGGCGGTTGCTGAGGGAGGCGAAGCGCGCGGACAGCACCAGCTTCAAAGGGAACTGAAGTCGTCCCGTGGTCGCAACGGGAACGTTGCTTTCGCTTTCCCGAGATGGCGGTTGGTTGGAGGCAACGACGGGGCATGGCCTTCCGTTCACGTGCGGCGAATGCGGGGGCATTTGCCAAATGGAACGGGGCCATGCCTCGTGCGTTTGAGTTTCCGCGACCGCAGGACGTCGCCGGCCGGATCGGCTCAGTGATCACTCCGGCGTTCTCCCGCCGCGCTTTTTCGTGCCCGAGCCGGGACGTTGGCGGTGGGTTCCGTGGATCCCAAAGGGCAGAAGAGCACGAGACGGCCAACCCGTTCGTTCAGTCTCTCGTGCAGCACGTCTTGGATCGGCTCGAAAGAAAAGCGGACCATGTCCACGTAATCCTTTTGCTCCAGGCCCTCGTCCACGTTTCCCGCCACCGAGACGCATACCTGCGCGCCGATTCTTTCCAGGTGGAGCGGAACCCGATCAGATCCCGCCGGAAACACCTTGATCGGCAGATAGTCGCGGGTCCCGCTGGTCGGCGGCCTTCGCTTCACGAATTGCCACCGCAGGGTTCTCGGCGCTCGGCCGAGATCCTCGACGATCAGCTCGTAGAGCCGCGATCGCATCGCGACTTTCGAGCATCGCAGCACGCACGGCTGCCTGGCGGGGGAGTTCAGCGCTCGGGTTGGCATGCGCCAACGCTACCCTTCGCCGCCTTGCGTTCTTGTGACATCCGCGTGACGCAAGCGACCCCGTGCGGCAACCCGCGCCCATGGCGGCATTCGGAGAACCCCTGGGGTGGCGGGGTAGGCATAACCCCTTGAAGACCAGCGCCCCCCGGAGAGCAGACGGCCCTGCTCAAGCGACAAAAAAGACACGGCGACCGGAGCCGGCCGCCGTGTCTGGAAACCTAGGCAAGCGGGTGCTCAGGCCCGGGAGAACCGCCGGCGCCTCATCCACAGCAGGCCGCTGACGCCGACCGCGAGCAAGAGGGCGTTGGTGCCCGGCTCGGGGATGGGGGCGGCGGCCGCGATGTCCAGGATATTCACGCCGGCGCCGAAACTGGCGGAGAGCGTGGCGGCGCCGGTGGAGAGATTGATCTGGTAGAGGCCGAAGTGGGTGCCGTTCGTGGTGAGCGAGGCGAAGGCGAAGCCGCCGGCCGCGCCAGCCACGGAGATGTCGAAGCCGACGGAGCCTTGGAAGTCGAGGCCGAGCGCGCCGATGTTGTTGTAAAGGTTGAAGGTGCCGGCGGTGGTGGAAGCCACGAGGGCGTTGGCGGTGTGGTCCAGCGCGTAGAGGGTGAGCGTGCCGCCGTTGAAGGCGTAGGCGAGGCCGGAGAGAGCCGGCACCGACCCCGCGCCCGCGGGAGCGCCGCCGGCCGCGTAGGCGAGGGTGGGGTCGGTCGTGGTGGGCACCGCGCCGCCGGCGGGGGCGGTTTGGTTGAGGCGGTAGTTGTTGCCCAGGTCCGTGGTGATGCGGATGCGGTTGGCCACGAAGTTGAAGCCCATCCCGTAGAAGTTGCCGGCGCCGATGCCGGTGGTGCCCACGAGCGTGGCCGCGCCGGTGGGGGCGACGGTGTAGAGGTTGTTGGCGGCGTCGAGCGCGAAGATCGTGCCGGTGGACGGCTGGACGGTGAGGTCGGTGAGCGCGTTGCCGCCGGTGCCGGTGACGGCCGAGGTGGTGAGGAGGGTGCCGGGTGCGGCGGAGTCGAAGGTGACGAGTTGATTGGCGCTCGTGAGGCCGTAGAGCAGCTCGGCGCGGGCGCCGGCGGCGAAGCCGCACAGCGCGAGGAGCGCGCCGGCGGCGCGCGGAAGGGTGAGATTCATGGCGGCGGAAGGGATTGGTATTGGCGCGCCGGGATCGCGGCGCGGCGGACCATCCGAGAGACGCTTTCCCGTCGCCAGGGCCGGGGGCGATTATGCGGATTTCTTCACAATCGAGTGGTGCCCCGCGGTGGGGAGCACGACGCGCGACCCGGGGCAGCTCGGCCAGCCGGCCTTGTAGAGGCAGCTCTGTCGCGAATGCGGACGTGCCGCCTCAAGCTTCGTCTGCGGGTGGCCGCAGGCGACGCTTGGTGCACTGCGGCCACCGGGGACAATCCTACAGGCGGCACGCGCGCATTCGCGGACAGGGCCGCTTCTACACCGAACGCCGCGGACACCCCCGGGCGAAGCGAGCTGCCGCACAATCCGAGCCGCCTGCGGCGTCACTGCGAGCTACTCCAGTGCGCGGGCGATCACGTCTTGCGCAGCGTCTTCCAGAGGCTGCGGTAGAGCAGCAGGAGCGCGGCCAGCGTCATCGCGAGGAGGACGCCGGTGTTCACGAGAAGGATGGAGACGGCGCGGCCCATCACCGTCTTCACCGGCGCGAAGAACACGTTGCGGTCGCGGCCGCCGCCGCGGTAGTCGGACTGCTCCATCTCGGCCTTCGAGACCATGTCGGAGATCTTCTCGTTCACGTAGAGGGCGGGGGCGGTGACGGCGGTGCCGGGGCGGATGTTGGGGTCGGGCTTGAGCGCGGGCTCGCCCTTGAGGTCGCGGCCGGCGAGGGCGTCGATCTCGCGCAAACGCCGGTCCACGGAGCGTGGCGTGCGGCCTTCCAGGCCGGAAAGGGTGGCGAGGAGCTCCTTGTCGGTGTCGAGGAGCGCCTCGTCTTCCGGGGTGCGCTTGCGGCCCGGGGCGGTGAGCGCGGCGATGCGCTTTTGAATGGCGTCCTGGCGGGAGGCGAGCGGGTTGCGCTTCGCCTGGGCGACGACGAGGGCCTCGTAGGACCAGCGCATCGGCATGAGCTGGCAGACGAGCGGCACCTCCATCTTCGTGTCGAGCTTCTCGGCGCGGGCGCCTTTCTGCCGCTTCTCCGCGGGCTGGCGCTCGAACCAGCGCGTGATCGCCTGGTAGAAGTCAAGCTGCCGGTTCATGTCCTCGAACTTGATGAGCGCGCCGCTCATGATGATCTGCGGGATGAGGATGAGCGGGAGGACGTTGGTGGCCGCGATGGGGTCCGAGAACGCCGAGGACATCCACAAGCCGATGCCGATGCCGCAGAGCGTGGTGAGGCTCATGAAGGCGAGGTATTCCCAGAACATGCCGCGGATCTCGAGCAGGAAATTGCCCACGAGCACGAACAGCAGGCACTGCACGAGCCCGAAGAAGGCGAGCACCACGAGCTTCGAGCTGATGTAGTAGGGCAGGCGAAGCTGGAGATTGCGCTCGCGCTGGAGAATCACGCGGTCGCGCAGGATGTCGTTCACCGAGTTCGTGAGGCCGAAGAACATCGCCACGGTGAGGCCCACGAAGATGTAGGTGGCGATGTGGTAGGCGGAGGCGAAATCGTAGTCGCCGTTCTCCGAGTAGCGCAGCACGAAGGCGGTGAGCGCGGCGAGGCCCGGCGCAAGGACGGCGGTGAGCAGGAGGTTCACCCGGTTCCGCATTTTCGAGAGGAACGAGCGCCGCAGCAGGGTGCGGAACACGGTGCCTTCCTCGCGCCAGCGAAACCGGCGGCGCTGCTTCTCGGCCGGGGCGGCCTCGGGGACGGGGACGTTCGCCGTGGAGCGCTTGAGCGCCACGGACCGCATGTCGCGCAGCAGGCGGTGGCTCGCGTATTTGTCCCGCCAATACTCGGGCGAGTAGCGCCGCGCGGGCACGAGCTGGCCGCGCTGGTTTTCCTCGAAGATGATGTCGCCCGAGAGGTCGCGGAGGGGCGTCTCAAGCACGTCGAAGATAAACTCGGGCCGCGTGGTGCCACAGGCGGTGCAGCCAGCCACGTTCACGCCGTAGTGCTGCTGGTGCTCGGCCTGGGCGAAGTATTCCAGCGTCTCGGCCGGGGTGCCGAAGAACACGAGACGGCCACCCTTGTCGAGCAGCACGACCTTGTGGAACATCATGAAGATCTTCGAGGACGGCTGGTGGATCGTGACGAGGACGATCTTGTTGTGCGACATGCCGCGCACGATCTCGACGACGTGCTCGGAGTCCTTCGAGGAGAGGCCCGAGGTGGGCTCATCGAAAAGGTAAACGTCGGCCATGCCGATCATGTCGAGGCCGATGTTCAGGCGCTTGCGCTCGCCGCCGGAGAGCGACTTCTTCACGGGCGAGCCGACGATGGAATTGCGCCGCTCGGCGAGGCCGAGTTCGACGAGCTTGCCGTCGATGCGCCGCATGCGGTCCTTGCGCGAGAGGTGCGGCGAGCGCAGCGCGGCGGCGACGTAGAGATTTTCCTGGATGGTGAGCTGCTCGTCCACCGCGTCGTCCTGCGGGATGTAGGAAACGTAGCGCTTGAGGTTGTCGAGCTGGCCGTAGAGCGACTGGCCGTTGAGGAGCACCTGGCCGCGCTGCGGGGCGAGGTGGCCGGCGAGGGAAAGGAGGAGGGAGGACTTGCCCGAGCCGGAGGCGCCCATCACGCAGACCATCTCGCCGCGCTCCACCGTGAAGGAGATGCCGTCGAAGGCGAACGCGGCGCGATCCGAGCGGCCGAAGCGGTGGGAAAGATCGCGCACCTCCAAGGTGCGGATGACGTTGCGCTCTTCCTCGATGATGCGCTCGGAGAAGTCGCAGCGCAGCATCTGACCGGCGTCCACGACGATGAGGTCGCCGTCGGCGAGCGGCCAGGCGTTGCGCACGGGCGTCTCGCCGACCAAGATCGGGCGGGAGGTTTGGAGGACTTCGAGCTGGCCGACCTTGCGCTCGTAGTCGCAGGTGATCTTCAGCAGCACGTCGCCGGAGGTGCCGGGCGAGAGGAGGATATCGTCGTCGCCGAGGAGCGAGGGATTGTTGGAAACGAGGTATTCGCTCTTGGACGCGGTGAGCTGGAAGCGGCCGCCCATCGCGCGGGCGCGGCGGCGCAGGTCGTCGAGGAGAAGCTCGGTGTCGTTGTGGAAGACGATGCGGTCCTCCAGCGCGGCGTGGACCTTCGCGCCGGTGGCGAGGGTGGTGCCGTTCAGCACGGCGTCGAGGTCGCGCAGGGCGGCGACTTCGACGCGCAGGCCGAAGCGGATCTCCAGCGCGGAGTCACGCTGGCGGGAGCGGGAGACGGAAACCTCGTCGTCCTTGTCGATCGAAAGGAAGACGGCCGGGACGTTGACGTTCTTCTTCGCGTTGAAGTAGTTGACGAGGTCCTGATGCATCAGGACGCGCTCGTTGAAGGCAATGCGCTGGCCCGGGTAGAGCCGGCCGATCGATCCCCGGGCCAGCGCGCGGCCTTCGACGAGGAGCGGGCGGGGCGAGAGGTTCTTGAGGAGAATCAGGTCGTGGTAGCGGAAGGCCACGAGGCGGTCGTCGGCGCCGAAGTCGCGGAACGACACATCGATGCCGGGCTTCTCCGGGCCGATGGAAAGGTTCTCGAGCGGCGAGGGGCCGGTGCGCCCGCCGGCGGCGTCCTCGGCAACGTCGGCGGCGTTGAGCTGATAGACGATGTCGATGGCCTGCGCGCCCATGCCCAGGCGCGACATGAACGAGTAATAGCGCAGCACCTGTTCCGGGCGCTGGCCGGCGCGCGAGATCAGGTCGTAGAGCTGGATGCCGAGCAGCACCTTGCGGTCGGGGGCCAGCTCGGTGGCGAGCTTGGCGGCCATCGCGTCGAGGTCCGGGCGCTCGTTGAGCGCCTGCCGGAACATGTTCTGCAGCTCCGAATAGACGGCCTCGGGATAATCGTGCCGCAGGAAGTCGAGCGCGGAGTCCACCTCGTCCTCGTGGACGTCGCCGTCGTAGGACGCGAAGCCGGCGAGCACCTGGATGAGGAGCGGCAGCAGGTTCGGGCTCTCGGCCATCGAGCGCGGCTTGCGCATCACCCGCCGCCAGAACGAGCGGCCCAGGCGCTGGAAGCGGTAGGCGAACGGCCGCAGGGTCTGGCGGACACGCTCCCGGAGGCCCGGCGCGCCGGTCGTGGAGCGGTCGTATTTGGAAATCGTCGAGTCCGACATGGCGGGAGGCCGGCGCGCCATCGGGCGAGTGCGACCGGCGGGGAGAATAACGGGCTGCCTCGGATTCGCACCCCGAAAGGGTGGCATGCCTTCCCGCGGAACTCGCGGCATCCGCTCCCGCGCGTCGGGTCGAATGGCGATTGACATTTTTCCCGGCAGCCCTTCCAATCGCTCGTTTCGCATGGCCCTCCCCCGCCTCTGGCGCGCGTCGCTTGCCGCGACGTGTGCCTTAGTCATTTCCGGCATGGCGCGCGGGGAAACGGCGCATTTCCTCTTCGGGGGCGGCACGAGCGCCTCGGGGCCGCTCTCGCAGTCCTTCGTCGTGTCCACGAGCGACGCGGCGCAGATCGCGCAGGCGCGCGCGATCATCGCCGCGACGGCATCGCGGTATTCGACCTCGAATTATCGAGTTCGCGTCCGCCTCACTCCGGCGGCCGGCGGGGACGTCATCAACCGGAATTACTACGCGCCGGGCCGCCCGGCGTGGAACTGGCGCGCCGCGGAGCTGATTCGCCTCGTGCTCGTGGACTACGTCACGGATCCCGGTGAGGGACCGCCCACAAGCCCCACGGCGCCTCCCGACCTCCCGGCCGAGGCTTACACGGCCTCGCCCGCCGAGATCGCGGCCGACCCAGCGGGGTGGATCACCGCGCACGGAGACATTGTCGAACCGTGGCGTTTCCAACTTGTCGCCGAGGTGCCGCCGGGCGACACGACGGCGCCGCTGGTAAACCTTTCGACCCGCGGGCGCACCGGTCCCGGGGACGACCGGATGATCGCCGGGGTCGTCATCGGCCCCGGCACGCCGCGCCAGATCCTCGCTCACCCGGTCGCGCACCTTGTCGTATTCGGGGAAAATACCGGTCGGC
>CALMOL010000434.1:0-4014 GCA_937871685.1 uncultured Verrucomicrobiota bacterium | reverse complement strand
TTCCCACGCTCCGCGTGGGAACGAGGAGGTACTTGCCTACCCCACGAACGCCCCGCCGCGGAAGTCCGTGTCGTACAAGAAGAAATCGTCGATCGCACTAACGTCGGTCCCCTTGAGCACCCGCACGCGCGCCGCCCCGCCGGGGGCGCCCCGGCCCGGGGGACCCCGGTATGAGCGCGGGGGTCTTATGCGGCCCGGGCACGCCGCGCCTTGCGGTGCTCCGTGCGCTGGGCCCTTCGCTGACTGCCGCCGGCGTGGCGAACGTGGTGGCCGACCCGCGCATCGAGGTCTATCTGGGCGGCGCCAAGATCTTCGAGAACGATGGCTGGCAGGCGTCCGGCCGGGCGGCGGAACTGACGGCGCTCGGCTTGGCTCCCGGCGATGCCCGCGAGCCGGCGCTGCTTGTGCCCCTCTACCCGGGCGCCTACACGGTGCACGTCATCGGCGCGGCCGACGGGAATTGTTTGCTCGAAGTTTACGCGGTCGATCCTTGACCGACCGCGGGCATCGCTCACTCCCCCACGAACTCCAGCGCCTTCGGCTCGGGGATGAGGCCAGCGGCGCTCGCGCGGCCCAGGAACTCGCGGATCGCGCGTCGGCCGGCGTCACCGTAGTCGCGCGTGTAATCGTTCACATACATGCCGATGAACTGGTCGGCGAGCGGCTCGTCCATGCCGCGCGCCAGGGGCATGGCGTGGGCCACGCCGGCGGCACGGTGCCGCAGGCCGTAATCGATGCTCTCGGCCAGGATTTCGGACAGCTCCAGACGCAGCGGCGGGGGCAGGTCCTTGCGGATCACGTTGCCGCCAAGCGGGAGCGGCAGGCCGGTATCGTTCTTCCACCACTCGCCGAGGTCCACGACTTTGCCGAAGCCATCGCGCTGGTAGGTGAGTTGGCCCTCGTGGATGATGAGGCCGGCATGAGCGCGACCGGCGCGCACGAAGTCGAAGATCTCGTCGAACGGGACCACCTCGAAGGCGAAGCCCTCGCCGCCGCAGTAAAGCTGGAGCGAGAGGAACGCGCTGGTGAGCTTGCCGGGGATGGCGACCGTCTTCCCGCGCAGCCACGCGCGGACCGCATCTCGCTCGCCGCGGCGGACGCCCTCCGGCAGGTCGTCGGACGAGGGCGCGATCACCACCGGGCCGTAGCCATCGCCCATGCTTGCGCCGCACGGGAGCAGCGCGTAGCGGTCCTGGACGTAGGCGTAGGCGTGGATCGAGACGGCCGAGATGTGGAGCTCGCCGCGCGTGGCACGCTCGTTGAGCGTCTGAATGTCCTGAAGGATGTGTTCGAAGTCGTGGCCGCGCAGGTCGATCTTGCCCGCCGCCATCGCGTAGAACATGAAGGCGTCGTCGGGGTCGGGGGAATGGCCGAGGGTAAAGTGCATGGGGAAGGTGAGGAGGATTGGAAGATTCGGGGGCGGCTCAGGCTGGGGCGAGCAACTCAGCGGCGAGTTGCTGGCCGACGGCAAGCGTCTGCCCGCTGCCCGCCGCGAGGACAACGTTTTGCCCAAACACCGGACTGGAGAATCGGGGATCGCGGCGGTAGGAGGCAAGCGTGCGCAGCGGCTCCTTCGCCACGGCAGCCGTGGCTTGGTCGGTGCAGGTGATGATGCATCG
Source organism: uncultured Verrucomicrobiota bacterium (assembly GCA_937871685.1). Classification (GTDB taxonomy): domain Bacteria; phylum Verrucomicrobiota; class Verrucomicrobiia; order Chthoniobacterales; family SZAS-18; genus SZAS-18. The sequence goes on along the minus strand of CALMOL010000434.1, from coordinate 2,395 downwards.
GTCGCATGGCTTGACCGGTCTCAAGTCGATGCCATCAGGCGCCGTCCAGCGCGACACGCGGTCCTCGGCAAAGGCGGTCGCACCCTCCAGAACGACGTTTGGCCGGAAGCGGTTCATCGGCACCGGGGCGCGACCCGCGGAGCGCAGGCGTTCGTTGAGTTCGGCGAGGGATTCCTCCGAAAGAAAAAGGTAGGGATAGCCGTCGGCGAATCGCACCGCCGCGGGAAGCGGCCCGCACCATTCCGGATTGCAGTCTCGACGAACGGCGTCGCGCCAGCGCGTCAGGCGGGCGGGGAATCCAAGGAAGGAACTGAACCATTCGGCGGCGGCCTCGCCCTCGTCCTCGGCTGACCCGGTGAAGCTCCAGACGGTGACCTCGCGCTCGAAGCGGCGGTGCTCGGGGTGGAGGGGAACGACCAGCTCGGGCATTTCCGGCGCGCAAACGCGCAAGGTGTCTCCCTCCACCCGAGGCCGGACCAACGCGAGGCAGGGCGCGTCGCGCTGTGTGACTTGGCCGCCGTTCCCCGCGCGCACCACCATCCAAGCGCGGTCATGGGGAAAGCCCAGCGGCTCCAGGCGAGCCGAGGGGAGCGCCGCGCCGGCGCATGATTTGATCGGATAGAAATGAAGGGCCGCGATGCGAAAAGAAAACGCGCTCACGTCACAAATGTAGCCACGTGGCTCGCTGACGCACGGCGCCACGCGCGGCACCGTCAAGCGTGCGAGAACAACCAATGCCGGATCTTCTCAAAACGGTGCCGCCGGTCTTCTTCGGGCTGCTCGCGGTGGTCGTCGTCCTTGTCCTCCTCACAGCTTGGCTCAGCGCACGCGCCCGAGCCATTCGATACGAGCGAATCGACTCGGTCTTGACCGCGGCCGAGCGCGCGTTTCTCCGCCCCCTGGAGGAAGCGACGCCGCGCGGCATCATCGTGCTGATGAAGGTGCGCCTCGCGGATTTCCTGCGCGTTCCGCGGGGGATTGCGGGCCGCGATTATTGGAGATCGTTCACGCGCATCTCGAGCAAGCACGCGGACTTTCTCTTGTGCGACGCGCGCTCGCTCCGTCCTCGGCTGGTCGTGGAACTGGATGACCGTTCTCACGAGCGAGTGGATCGGCGCGAGCGGGATGAGTTCATGGATCGAGCTTGCCGCTCCGCCGGCCTGCCGGTGGTGCGCGTGAGGTGGCAACGCACGTATGATCTTGCCGAGTTGCGTGCCCGCCTTGAGGGGCAACTGGACTCCCAACCGAAAGGATGACGGCAAAAAAGACCGCCATGGCACCCAGACGAGCCATGGCGGCATCACCACCGCCTTCGAACAGACAGGTCGGTGGCGAATCGGGAAGGCGACCCGGGGGGCCGCGTCTGGGTCAACGGAGAGCTTAGGACCGGCGGAACGCACCGCGAGCGAACCACAGGCCGATCAGCACGCCGCCAGCGGCAGCGTAGGCCGCGGCGCGGAGGGGATTTTCCGTGATCCACTCGGCGGCTTGGCTCCACTGGTCGGCCGCGGCCTTGCGAGCGGTCTCGTAACCCTCGGAAACTGACTCGCGGGCATCGTCCGCGATGTCGGCGGCGCGGGCGCGGCCGTTTGCGTAGATGTCACGGGCAGCACGCGCCGCGCGCGCGCCAAGGTCTTGAGCCGTCTCGGCGGCAGCGCTGGCGGCATTTTGAACTTCGTCGCGAGCGTCGGAGAAACTGGAAGGGGCGTTAAATCGCATGGGAAGGAGGAGCTGGGTTTGGTCTGGTTCACCCGGCGGTCACCGGGCTTGCCAAGCCAAGGTGCAAGAGCTGCGCCACGTCCCCCGTCGCTTCCGTTCCAGAACGGCGCCGATTCCTCGCCCGCCTCGTCGGCTCATTCCGGGGTGCAAAACGCAACAATGGCCGGACCGTGAAGTGCAATTCGCACGCGGACCACCGGCACCCGTCGCGTCCGGCGGTTCTCAGCGGGTGAATTGCCCAGGCGGCACCTGCACCTCGAGCGTTTTTTCCACCGCCGTGACCAAGGCGCGCTGAAGCTCGGGACTCCGCACTTCCATTTCCATCGCGCGATCAAACTCCAAGGAACGGATGCCGGCCTCGCGCAGCAGCTCGGGCGGCACTTGGAGCAGAACGCGATACACCGCGAGTTGGCCGATCACCCCGCCCCCCGCCTGCTTCATGATGAAGTCGATGACGGCCGACAAGCGGACTGGCTTGGCGGGCGCGGCCGACGGTGCCGTTGCTACCGCTTCCTGGACTTGCGCCGCTCCGGCCGGCGGAGCGGCGGGCGACGACGGGAAGGATGACGACGAAAGGGGCGGGATCGCAATGGGGGCGGAGCTGATCCTCGGGGAGATCACCGGACGCTGCGGAGGCGGAGGCAACGGCGTGACGGGCCGGATCGCAGTCGAGGGC
>CALMOL010000433.1 GCA_937871685.1 uncultured Verrucomicrobiota bacterium | reverse complement strand
GACCCCGGCGCCGCCGCCCGCCTCGTGGGAAACAAGCTGGTCACCCCCAAGGCCATCGACCTCGGCTGCGCCGTCGAGGTGGACGCCGGCGTGATGGTCCCCGTGCTGCGCGGCGCCGACCGCACCCCGCTGCGCGAGATGGTCGATCCCTATCGGAAGCTCGTGGAGTCCGCCCGCAAGCGCACCCTTGCGCCCGAGGCCTTCGCCGGCTCCGTGGCCTCGGTGACGAACTACGGCCCCTTCGACCTCGACTGGGCCACGCCCATCCCGCTCCCCGACGAGACGCTCATCCTCGGCATGAGCGCCGTGCGCCGCACCCCCGAGTGGGACGAGGAGATCGAGGACTGGATGCCCGTGGAAATGGTCCAGCTCACCCTCACCTTCGACCACCGCGTGCTCGACGGCGGCCGCGCCGGCCGCCTCATGGCCCGCATCGCCGCCCTGCTTCAGGAGCCGGCCAGGCTTTGACGCTTGCGGTGCGCACATTTGCCCCTGGGAGGCAAGGCAGCTTGCACTAGAGCGTTTTCGATTCAGGTGGGCGCAGGAGATCGAAGCCCTTTGCGAGAGGGCGGCCGCCGGCTTTGTAGTGCGGTGTCGCGCTGACGCTTGCCACCGCACTCCAAAACGCCGCTGACCCTCCGCAAGCCGCCGCCCGCGAGGCGCGACCACTCGGATCGAAAACGCCCTAAGCGTTCAGTGCCTCGCCAGCGGGTGAATTGCTCCCGCTGGGTCGGAGGGCGCCTTCCTGGGAGCCACCGCCGCCGGCCTGGACGTTGCCTCGGCTCGGACAAACGCTGGCTCCCATCGTTTCATGCCCCTGGAACCCGCGGCCACGGCTCCCACTTCCCGAGCGCGGGGTTACGAAATTCGTCCGCCGGGTTACCAAAAACGTCCGCGAGGTGGCCGAACTCGTCCGCGAGGTGGCCGAGTCCATTCGCGAGGTGACCGATTTCATTCGCCGGGTTACGAAATCCGTCCGCGAGCTTACGAAAATCGTCCGCCGACTTACCGATTTCATCCGCGAGGTTACCAGTTACATCCGCTGGGTTACGAAACTCGTCCGCGCGCTTACCAAAATCGTCCGCAGACTTACCGATTTCATCCGCGAGGTTACCAAAACCGTCCGCGAGGTTACGGATTTCATCCGCGAGGTGGCGAAATCGGTAACCTCGCCGACCGTTTTCATCACCCGTTGCGTCCATTTGGCCGGGCGACTTCCGTTCTTCGGAGCCTTGCGACCGAACGCCGCGACCCGGCGCACACGTCCAGCTCTCGCGTGCCGGGGCCATGGAATCCGGCGAACCTTCCTCCGAACCCGGTGAGCGCCGCGGGCGTCCCGGGCAACCTTGTCCACGCCCGGGCCGGCGTTCCCCAAGTGGGCTCCTTTGCGACGACGCGCGCGCTGCGCCGGTTGCGCACCTTGGCGCGGGAAGGATGTCCCGAGGGTGCGGCGGCGAGACGCCGCCTGATGCGGGCGAGGACGCCCGCGCTCCCCTTTTCACCGAGCTCTCGCGGGCATGGACGAAAGAGCGCTTCTCTTGCGCAAAAGGTCTATTTTGACTTGCCGCGCGCCGAGCCGCTGAATACGGGTCCGCCCGCAAGGTTCCCCGTCGGTTTCGTCGTCTGGTCGAAGGCAGAGATTCCCCGCGTCGTCCCCAAGATTTTCACTTTTGCATGATTCCCGCGATCATTTCCCACGGGCTGCGCTCCTGCTTGCGGTTCGCGTTCTTGCTGGTTGGGCTCGCGCTCGCCGTCCCGCTCGGCGCGCAAAGCCTTGCCAATTCCGCCGACCTTGGCTCCGGAACTTCGCCCGGAAGCAGCGGCTTTGATCAGGTTTCTGGCATCTACGCGCTGGCCAGCTCGGTCAGTTCCACGCCTCCTTCGACGCAAGACTTCGGCCGGTTTACGTATGTCCCGGTCTGGGGCGACGGAGAAATCGTCGCTCGGGTCAACGTTTCGTCGCCGGAGGGAGGCTCGGATTCGTTCGGCGTGATGCTTCGCGAGAGCTTGGACCCTGGCGCGAGGATGGCCTTCGTCCGCTGCCAGCCCTTGAATGGCGCGCGGGCCTCGTTCACCTCCCGCACCACCGCGGGCGTTGCGCGCAGCGTCTCGCTGGCTGGTCCCGACCATCGCTGGATGAGGCTGAGCCGGACGGGGACCACCCTCACCGGCTTCGCCTCGCCTGACGGAGTCGCCTGGACCCCGCTTGGCAGCGTCACGATGCCGCTTGGCGACATCGTTTACGTCGGTGTCGCCGCGCTTCCCGACGCGGCCGGCCACGTCGCCGCGGCGGAATTTGCCTCCGTTGACGTCTCGTCATTTTGCCCGGCGGCCGGGCTGGCTGCCTGGTTCAACGCGGAGCGCGGGGTGACGATGGACGCGAGCAACCTGATTTCCGGCTGGCTGGACCAATCGGCCAGCGGCGCGCTGGCCGCGCAGGCGGACGTGGCCCGCCAGCCCCTTCTCGTCCCAAACGCGGTCAACGGCTGGCCGGCCGTCCGGTTCGACGGCAACTCCACCTATCTTCAGACCGCGCCCTTCGACCTGCTGCAAGGCAGCCCGGACTACACGGTCTTCCTGGTGGGCAAGGCGGGGCCGACCCAGGTTTCCTACGCGGACGTCTTCGACTGGGACCACGGCTGGGGCTACGGCTTCGTGCTGCAGAACGACGGCTCGGCGACCAACCGCTTCCAGCTCAACGGGGCGGTCCCGTTCACGCTGAACGCCTCGGGCTACGGCCTCCTCACGGTGATCAAGGCGGGGGCGGCGGAATGGATCTACGGGGAGGCCCGGCTTCTCGACTACGGCGTGGCCGGCACCTTCGCCCAGTATCCGCCGCGGGCGCTGGCGCTGGGCAGCAAGGCGAACCTCGCCTACCCCCGCTTCTTCAACGGCGAGGTGGCGGAATTGCTCATCTACTCCCGGCGCCTCAGCGAGCCAGAGCGACAAGCGGTCGCCGCGCGTCTGAGCGCCAAATATGGCTTGGTCGCCGCGCCGGCCACGGCGCCGGCCGCGCCAGCGGCCCGGGCGGTCTCTCCGAGCCAAGTCAGCGTGACGTGGACCTTGGGCGCCGTGGCGAGCCCGGAAGGCTGGCTGGTGGAGCGGCGCACCCTCCCGAGCGGAAGCTTTGCGCCGGTTGCCTACGCTCCGGGGGCGGAACAGCGCGCTTGGCTCGACGAAGGCGTCGCTCCGGGGACCGGATACGCCTACCGCGTGCAAGCGTGGAACAGCGGTGGCTCTTCGCCCTGGTCGGCGGAATCTCCCGCCACCCCTCCACCGAGCGGTCCCGCGCTGAGCCTCGGCGGGCTCACGCTCTGGCTGCGCGCGGACGCCGGCCTGGAAACCGATTCCAACGGCAAGGTGATTCGCTGGTCCGACGCGAGCGGCCGCGGCTACAACGCCCGCCAAGCGACGGCCGCCAGCCGGCCCACGCCGACCACGAGCGGGGCCAACGGGCAGCCCTCGGTGTGGTTTGACGGCAGCGCTTCCTTTCTCGACCTGCCGCCGGGCTTTTCGGAGCTCGCCGATGGCTTCACCGCTTTGGTCGTGGCAAAGCCCGTCGGTGCGCCGAGCTGGGCTCGCTTCTTTGACTTCGGGAATGGGAGCGCGGCGGACAATCTGCTCCTCGCGCGGGTGGGAAGCTCCTCGAACTTGGTTTACTACTCGATGGTCGGCGGGAGCGTCGCCGCGGGCGTGGAGGCCCCCGGACTGATCCAGCCGAACTTGGTCCAGCTTTTCGGCCTGACGCACGGCAGCGGCGTGGCCAGCCTGTATTGGAACGAGCGGCTCAAGACGACCAGCGCCGCTGGCGCGATCTCGCCGGCTCTGCGCGCGAGCAATTTTCTTGGCCGGAGCAACTGGCCGGACTCCCTCTACGCCGGAGAGATCGCCGAGGTGATGATCTTCGACCGCGTGCTTCCCGCGGCGGAGCGCATGGCCATCGAGGATTACCTCAATGCGCGCTATGGGTTCAACCCCCCGCCCACGGCGCCGACGGCGGTCGTGGCATCGCCCCTTTCCGCGGGCCAGATCGCGCTCTCGTGGTTCCAGGAAGCGGACGACCTCACGGGGTTCACCGTCGAGCGAAGCGTCGGGGGCGGCCCCTTCGCCTTGGTCGCCACCCTGGGCGCAAGCCAACGCGGCTGGATCGACGCCGGCCTGGCGCCGGGAGAGTCTTGCGCCTACCGCGTCACGGCGATCAACCGAACCGGGAGCTCCCCTGCCTCGCCGGCATCCGCCACGACGCCGACCTCGGGCGCCGCTCTCACGACGCAGGACATTCGCACATGGCTGCGGGCGGACGCGGGCGTGGTCGCGGCGAACGGCGCGGTGAGCCGCTGGCAGGACTTGGCCCGGCGGAACGACGCCGTGCAGCTGGACGGCAGCCGCCAGCCGCAGTTGGTGGAGAACGCCCTGAACGGTCGCCCGGTGCTGCGCTTCGAGGGCAAGTGGGTGAACCTGGCGCCCAACTTCATGGACGGCACCAGCGCGGCGGAGGTCTTCGTGGTGCTCAAGCACAACGTCGCGGTGGGCGAGTGGCCCTTCCTGTGGCTGATGGGCCGCGAGGACGACTCCTTTTACGACACGGACGTGACCTACTACCCGGCGAGCGACGGGGCCATCTACGACCGCTTCGGCTCCACGGCGCGCAAGAGCACCGGGCGGCCCGCCCAGGACCTCAACGTGACCCACCTCTACAACGTATCCTCCCAGGACGGCGAGTGGACCTCGCGCCTCAACGGGGCCTTGCACTACACGACGAGCGCCAACGCCTACTACTTCCCGCCCAACGCGCTGCTGGGGGCCAGCAACCACTACTACGGCGGCCAGTGGGCCGGGGACGTGGCCGAGCTGATCATCTACGACCGCAAGCTGAGCGACGCGGAGCGAGAGGCGGTGGGCTACTACCTCAACCAGAAGTGGAACTTCATCGCGCCCATCGCGCCCACGCCGACCGCCGGCAGCGCGGTCGCGCTGGCGGGCAGCCAAGTGAGCCTGAACTGGAGCAGCGCGGCCACAGACTGGACGGTGGTCTATGACATCGAGCGCAAGTCCGCCGGCGGCAACTGGGTGCTGGTGGCCACGGCGCCAAACGCCCTGAGCTGGGTGGATCAAGCCGCCCAGCCTGGAACGGCCTACCGGTATCGCGTCCGGGCGCGCAACTACCAGGGGATCTCCGATTGGAGCCAGGAGTTTGGCGTGGCCACGCCCTCGTCCAGCGGCACGGCGATGCCCTTCGGAGGCATGCGTCTGTGGCTGAAGGCGGACGCGGGCACGTTGGCCGGCAGCGAGAACATCTGGCTGGACCAGTCGGGGCAGAACCGCCACGCCACCCAGTTGAACGGCGGCCGCCAGCCGCAACTGGTGGAGAACGCGCTCAATGGGCGGCCGGTGGTGCGCTTCAACGGCACGGGCTCGTGGATGGACCTGGCCCACGACTTCATGAGCGGGGCCACCGCCGCCGAGGTGTTCGTGGTGCTCAAGCGCAACCCAGCCGTGAGCACCGGGGTTTACCTGTGGATGACGGGCAAGGAGGCCGATGAATATTACGATGGCTACGTGAGCGTGTATCCCTGGTGGCAGGACGGGATGATCTACGAGCGCTTCGGCTCCATGACGCGCAAGACCACCGGCCGGCCCGCCCAGGATCTCGCCGTGCCGCACCTCTACAATGTGGTCTCGCAGAACGGCGAGTGGATCTCGCGCCTGAACGGAACGACGCACTACGCGACTTCGGACAACGCTTTCTTTTACCCGGCGGACTCCACGCTGGGAGCGGTGCCGCACTACCACGGGGGCTGCTTCGCCGGGGACATCGCCGAGCTGATCATCTACGACCGCAAGCTCAGCGAACAGGAAAGGGAGGCGGTCGGATTCTATCTCAACCAAAAATGGAACTTCATCGCCTCGGCGGCGCCGACGCCGACGGCAGGCAGCGCCATGGCCCTGGCGGGCAGCCAAGTGAGCCTGAACTGGAGCAGCGCGGCCGCGGACTGGACGGTGGTCTATGACATCGAGCGCAAGAGTGCCGGCGGCGACTGGGTGGCGGTGGCCACGGTGGCCAACACGCTGAGCTGGATTGACCAGACCGCCCAGCCGGGGGCGGCCTACACCTACCGGGTCCGGGCGCGCAATTATCAGGGTGTCTCCGGCTGGAGCCAAGAATTTGGGGTGACTACCCCAGCGCTCGCCGGGGTAGCAATGCCCATGGGCAACATGCGCCTGTGGCTGAAGGCGGACGCGGGCACGGTGGCCGGCAGCGAGAACATTTGGCTGGACCAATCCGGTCAAGGCAACCACGCCGTGCAGCCTGACGGAGGCCGCCAGCCGCAACGGGTGGAAAACGCCTTGAACGGACACCCGGTGCTGCGCTTTGACGATAAGTGGATGAACCTGGCGCCCAACTTCATGAACGGCACAGCGGCTGCCGAGATCTTCGTGGTGCTCAAGCACGTCGGCACCGTGGGCGCGCCGGGGGGTGGACCCTTCTTGTGGCTGATGGGCCGCGAGGACGACTCCTACTACGACACGGACGTGACCTACTACCCGGCGAGCGACGGGGCCATCTACGACCGCTTCGGCTCCACGGCGCGCAAGAGCACCGGGCGGCCCGCCCAGGACCTCAACGTGACCCACCTCTACAACGTATCCTCCCAGGACGGCGAGTGGACCTCGCGCCTCAACGGGGCCTTGCACTACACGACGAGCGCCAACGCCTACTACTTCCCGCCCAACGCGCTGCTGGGGGCCAGCAACCACTACTACGGGGGCGCCTTCGGCGGGGAGATCGCCGAAGTGATCATCTACGATCGCAAGCTCTCCGATCAGGAACGGGAGCGAGTGCAATATTACCTCGCCGCGAAATACCTGATTCCCGACTACGACAGCGACGGCGACGGGTTGACCAACGCGCAGGAAATCGCGCTCGGCACCAATCCGTTCAGCTCCGTCAACGTGGAAGCGCCGCAGCTGGCCCTCGTGAATCCCCCCGCCGGCGGCGCGCCCGACGGCGGCACCCTCGTGCTGGGCATCACCGGCGGCCAGGGAACGCTGCGCTACACCTTGGACGGGAGCGATCCCACGGCGGCATCCCCGATCCTGTCGGCCGGCACGCTGGCCTTTACCCAGAGCACCACCGTCAAGGTCAGGTCCTTCGACAAGGGCTTGTTCAGCGAGGTGACAACTTTCCAAGTTTCCTTCCGACCGAAGCCGCCCGTTGCCTCCCTGATGCCGGACGGGCTTCCAAGCCAAGGGGGCGTGTTTACCGGCCCGATCTCCATCTACCTGCGCCCCGTTACCCCAAATTCTCGCGTCCGGCACGCCATCGAGCAGATGGATGTCGGCGAGGACGATGCCGCGGAGACGCCCTTCGCCCTGACGGAATCGCACTGGTTTCGCGCCGTCGCCTTCCGCGATGGCTTTGATCCGAGCGAGCCCCTCTCGCTGGCGTATCAGATCTACGGTCCGGCCAGCCGGCCCTCGTGCTCGCCGGCCGGCGGAGCCCCTCCCTCCGGGCCCATCTCGATCGCCGCCGCTCCCGATGAGCAGGTGCATTACACCCTGGACGGATCGGTCCCCACCGTCGGCAGCCCGGTTTACTCCGTTTCGTTGACGGTTCCGCCCGGCTCGCTGCTCCGCGCCCGGGCCTTCGGCGCGGGCCGCAATGCGAGCGCCACCCAGAGCGCGGTTTATCCGGCCACCGGCCCCGTGAATCCCGTCCTCTTGAGCCCGCCTCCCGGCGAGTATCCTGTCTATCAGAAGCTCACCGTCGCCCCGATCGTGCCTCAGGCCGGGACCGTCCGGCTTGCCCTGGATGGCGCGCCCCTCACGGCCGGCAGCGAGGCGTGGCCGGTGGAAATCGAGCGGGATCTTCCCGCGGCCGCCACCGTGAACGTCGCGGCCTTTTCTGCCGCTGGGCAAGCCAGCGCCACCACGGGCGGCAGCTACTTTTACACCGGCGCCATCGGCGGGGGCGGCACGCACGCCGTGCTGCTCCGCACGGACCGCACCCTGTGGGGAGTCGGCGGGAACGATTCCAGCCAGCTCGGCGCAACGGGCGCCGACCGGAGCACGCCGACCCAGCTTGCCGCGCTCCCGGACATCGTCGGGGCCGCCGCGGGGCAGCGGCACAGCCTGGCGGTCAACGCCGCCGGCCAGCTTTTCGCCTGGGGGGCAAACGACCAGGGCCAGGCCGCCGGCGGGAACGGGCAAGCCGTGGTCGGCGCGCCGGCCGAGTTCATTCCTCCGCAGTTCGGCGTGCGGTTCGCCGGGGTCGCGGCGGGCGACGATTTTTCCCTGGCGATCGACCGGGAGGGGCGCGCGTGGACGTGGGGCTCCAACTCGGCCGGCCAGCTCGGCAACGGTTCCGCGGCGTCGGCCCAGCCGGAGCCGCGGATCATTCCCGGCCTGATCGAGGTCGTGGCGCTGAGCGCCGGCTCCGACCACGCGCTGGCGCTGCGCCAGAACGGCGACGTGTGGGCTTGGGGATCGAACCAGCGCGGACAAATCGGCGACGCTTCCACGCAGACCCGCCGGCTGCCGGTGCCGGTGCCGGGCCTGGGCTACGGCTTCAAGGCCGTGGCCGCCGGGGCCGAGCACAGCGTTGCCCTTCGGCGCGACGGGACGGTCTGGACGTGGGGGGGCAATTCAGCCGGGCAGCTCGGCAGCGGAAACACCACGGAGCGCGGGGTGCCCGCCCAGGTCCCGCTTCCGGCCGCGGTGACGATCACCAAGATCGCGGCGGGCCGCTACCACACCCTGGCGTTGGACAGCGAGGGGAAAGTCTGGGCCTGGGGACGCGCGCTCGGGGTCGGCAAGGCGAGCGACTTGCCCGTGCCAACGAGCATCCTGGGGCTCACCGGCGTCACCGCGCTCGGCGCGGGGCTGGACACGTCCTATGCGGGGCTGGGAACCGGCGGGATCCGGGTGTGGGGCGCCAACGGGCGGGGACAGTTGGGCGACGCCACCCTCACCGACCGCGCGGCGGCTTCGAATGCTTCCGCCAGCTCCTTCAGCCTGATTGGCGGCAGCGCGGGCGACTCCGACGGCGACGGCCTGCCCGACTGGTGGGAGCAACTGCACTTCGGCGGCCTGTCGAAGGGTCCGAACGACCTGAGCCCGGCGGGCGTGCCGCTTTGGCGATGCTACCTGGAGGGACGCAATCCGAACGCGAGCGCGCCGGGAGCGGATCCCGGCGGACCGCCGCCCGCCCTCACCGTGCTCACGCCAGGATTTGAATAGACCGCCCATGAGGATCGCCTTGACCGCCTCGCTCGTTCCAGGAATCGGCGGCCCAGATTCATCCGGGAAAACTTAGAATCACGAAAATGAGATCATCCATGCGCGGCTTGATTTTGGGATGCGGGGCCTCCCTCTTGTGGTCCGGTGGGCTCGTTTTTGGCTCCGCCGACGAGGAGGGCCAGTATTGGAACTACCACGGATACTACTTCGGCACGGAGACTTACGTCCATTATGTCGTTGCTGGCTCGGGCGGCGACGCGCTGCCCCCCGGCTCCTACACCGTGTGGGCGGGTTACGGATCGCAATCTCCCAAGCCGATCGGATTCACCGTGGATGCGGAGGGCCAAGCCGGCGGCGAAGCATTCGATCGCTTCTTTTACATCGTGCCCCAGCCAGAAACCGAACCGAGCAGCGGAATCATCAATCGCTGCTTCACGACGATCACCGATTCGTCGGGGAACGTCGTCAACGGGGCAAAGGCTCGGGGAGGACGGATCTACACTTGGACTTGGCTCGGATACGTGCCCGACGGCCCCTGGCCCTATCGGATCTTCAGCGAGACCAGGCCGATCATCGTCAGCCTGCCTCCCTGCCCCTCGGGCCGCTGTTCCGCGACGACGTGCGCGCCCGGAGCGGTGGATGCAGACTACGGAAGCGGGAAGGGTTCCGTCAGCCTTGGGAGCGGTCAAGATGGCCGGGGCCAAGCCTCCCTGCAGCTCGATGCCGCCCGCCCGGCGGGCGCCCTCGCCTCGCGCGCCGCGTTGACCGTGGCGGGCGTCTCGGATGCTGGGGTGAGCTTCGATTCCGGCGGGATCCGACAAGTGCTGGTTCCAGACGCCTTCGTGGACATTGTCACGATCTCGTCGTCCCGTTACGAGATTCGCTTTTATCCCATCGGCAGCCGCGGCCAGCGCTCGAACGGGCTGTATGCGCCGATCGGCGCGCCCTACCAAACCATCATCGTCGAGGACCCGGATAGCGCCGGCGTGAGGCTGACCAAGCTTCGCATCACCGATCAAGCCGCGGCCACCATCGCCGATTACGGGTGGAGCGAGGACACGCAGACTTGGCGGCTCACCCGGAACTTTTCCACGGGCTCGGAGGAGGTGACCTCCGCCGTGCTGGAGACCGACCCGGGTGGATCGAACAATCCGATGCGCTGGAGGATCGACCGGCTGACCAGGTCGAAAATCGGGGGAGCGGTGATCGCCCGCTCCCAGCGCACGTTTCGCCGTTTTCCGTGGGGGGACGAGTTGATCCAGGAAGTCCTCGGCGATCCGGCCACCGGCCTGAGCACCACGTTCACTTTCAACGAAGCGGTTGGAACCTTGGGCTACGGCCGATTGCAGCAAAAGCTCTCCCCGGACGGCCGCTGGGAATACTTCGAATACGATGGCGCGGGCCGGCCGACAAAAGTGCGCACGCCGTTCGGGGCCGAGGCCGCCCCGGGCTCGGATGCCACGAGCCGGGTCATCACCACGGCCTACGGCCGCTATTGGAGCACCGTTTCCAACCCGTCGGAAGTCACCGTGGAAACCGTGCAAGGCGTCGAGACCTCGCGGCGCTTCGTGGTTCGCCAGAACATCGGCGGACAGGTCCATCTGACCGAAGTGCAGGGCCGCGCGGACGGCACCGGCGCCCTCGTGGACAACGCAACGACTGTCACCATCAAGAACAGCTATCTCGAGCCGGTCTTTTACGGACTGCCCACGCGCGTTTACCGGCCTGACGGAACCTTGGAGACCTACGTTTACACGTTCGACGCGCCCACCGGGGAACGCACCACCGAGGCGTGCCGGGGCGCGGCCAACGCGGACGGCACCGCGGTCGCGGACGGCACTCGCACCACGACGCGCGTGGATGCGGCCGGCAACCCGTTGCTGGAAGTCGTCCAGGACATCGCCAGCGGCCGGACGCTTTCCAGCGCCACCACCCTGCAGCGCGACGCCTTCGGCCGGCCCACGCGCGTGGAGTTTGGCGACGGCACCGCGGAGCTGACCGCCTACGGCTGCTGCGGGGTGGAGTCGCGCACCGACCGCGACGGGGTCACGACGACCTACGCCTACGACCCGGCCACCAAGCGCCTGATTGCCGAAACGCGTGCCGGCGTGCGCGCGGAATGGAAACACGACGCCGCCGGCCGCCTGGTCGAGCGCGCGCGCGTGGGCAGCGACGGCTCGCGCATCGTGCAGGAGACCAACGCCTATGACGTGGCCGGCCGCCGCACGCAAGCCACCGACGCGGTGGGGCGCGTCACCCGGTTCGCCGAGTCCCTCGACGCCCAGGGGTGCCTCGTGCGCACCACCACCCTGGCCTTTGGCACTCCCGCCGCCGGCACGCGCGTGGAGCGCTTCCTCCCGGACGGCCGGCTGGAGTCCGTGTCCGGCACCGCCGAGCGCCCGCGGCGCTACCTCTATGGAGTCGATGTCGCCAAGGGCACGTGGACCAAGGAAATCCGCCTGGGCGAGGGCGGCGCCGAAACGGAGT